>NZ_JACJEQ010000070.1:0-1797 GCF_014164125.1 Pseudoalteromonas sp. SG44-8
GTAAACGTAGGTACAATCGGCCACGTTGACCACGGTAAAACTACCCTAACTGCAGCAATCACTAACGTACTTGCAAAAGTATACGGCGGTGTTGCTAAAGATTTCGCATCAATCGATAACGCTCCAGAAGAGCGCGAGCGCGGTATCACAATCTCAACTTCACACGTTGAATACGATACGCCTACTCGTCACTACGCACACGTAGATTGTCCTGGACACGCCGATTATGTTAAAAACATGATCACTGGTGCTGCTCAAATGGACGGCGCTATCCTTGTTGTTGCTGCGACTGATGGCCCTATGCCACAAACGCGTGAGCACATCCTTCTTTCTCGTCAAGTTGGCGTTCCTTACATCATCGTATTCATGAACAAATGTGACATGGTTGATGACGAAGAGCTACTTGAACTAGTAGAAATGGAAGTTCGTGAACTTCTTTCTGAGTACGATTTCCCAGGTGATGACTTACCACTAATCGCTGGTTCTGCGCTTAAAGCGTTAGAAGGCGAGAAAGAGTGGGAAGACAAGATCATTGAGCTTGCAAACGCACTTGATTCTTACATCCCAGAGCCAGAGCGTGACATCGATAAGCCATTCATCATGCCTATCGAAGACGTTTTCTCAATCCAAGGTCGTGGTACTGTTGTAACTGGTCGTGTTGAAGCTGGTATCATCCGCATCAATGACGAAGTAGAAATTGTTGGTATCCATGATACAACTAAATCTACTTGTACTGGTGTTGAAATGTTCCGTAAACTACTTGACGAAGGTCGTGCTGGTGAGAACATTGGTGCTCTTCTACGTGGTACTAAACGTGAAGACGTTGAACGTGGTCAAGTACTAGCTAAGCCTGGTTCAATCAACCCACATACAACATTCACTTCAGAAGTATACGTACTTTCTAAAGATGAAGGTGGTCGTCATACACCATTCTTCAAAGGTTACCGTCCACAGTTCTACTTCCGTACAACTGACGTAACTGGTGACGTACAGTTACCAGATGGCGTAGAAATGGTAATGCCTGGCGATAACGTTAAGATGACTGTAAAGTTAATCTCTCCAATCGCAATGGATGAAGGTCTACGTTTCGCAATCCGCGAAGGTGGCCGTACTGTAGGTGCTGGTGTAGTAGCAACTATCGTAGAGTAATAATTAACTTTTAAGTTAATTATTAGAAAAAGGTCACTTCGGTGGCCTTTTTTAATGCCTACGATTTACGTCATGTGAAGGTGGCGCTGTTACCCATAGGCGTAGGTGCTTTGTAGCAACGTTCAATGAGTAATAATTAACTTTTAAGTTAATTGTTAGAAAAAGGTCACTTCGGTGGCCTTTTTTAATGCCTGGGATTTACGTCATGTGAAGGTGGCGCTATTACCTTAGGCGTAGGTGCTTTGTAGCAACTATCGTAGAGTAATAATTAACTTTTAAGTTAATTATTAGAAAAAGGTCACTTCGGTGGCCTTTTTTAATGTCTGCGATTTACGTCATGTGAAGGTGGCGCTATTACCTTAGGCGTAGGTGCTTTGTAGCAACGTTCAATGAGTAATAATTAACTTTTAAGTTAATTATTAGAAAAAGGTCACTTAGGTGGCCTTTTTTAATGTCTGCGATTTGAGCTGTAAGCTCTAAGCGGAAAGTTTTAAGTTGCTCGGCGTTAATATGTACTTGTAGGCGAGTGGCTTGCCACCGCGTTTATAACAGAAAGTAAATATATTAAATTTTCTTGCTATTTAAGTTGAGGAGATCTAGATTTTTACCGCTTACCGCTTACCGCTTACCGCTTACCGCTTACCGCTT
>NZ_JACJEQ010000071.1:0-1781 GCF_014164125.1 Pseudoalteromonas sp. SG44-8
ATCATTTACACCGCCAATGCAGATTACTATGGTGACGACAGCTTTACTTACACAGTTAAAGACAGCAATGGCGCGATATCTAACCTTGCTACTGTCACCATGACCGTGAACCCAGTCAATGATGCGCCGGTGGCACAAACGCAAACCCTTAGCCTTGATGAAGATGCAAGCTTATTGATCACATTGCTTGCGACAGACATCGAAAATGACAGCTTAACTTATCGCATTGATACTGATGTCGCACACGGAACGCTAGTTCAACAAAGCAGTGATAGTTGGTTGTATTCAGCTGCGGCAGATTATAACGGCAGTGATAGTTTCACGTTTGTAGCCAATGATGGTGCGTTAGATTCAGCTCCTGTTAGTGTTAACTTAACCGTTAATGCTGTAAATGATGCCCCTGTTGCCAGCGCTGCAGCGGTGTCAGTAAATGAAGATACGCCACTGACTATCAATCTTACCGCCAGCGATATCGAAGGCGATACCTTAACGTATCAAATAAGCAGTCAGCCACAAAATGGCCGTGTTACATTGACTGGCTCGCAAGCAATATACCAAGGTGAGAGTGACTTCTTTGGCACCGATAGCTTCAGCTTTGTTGCTAACGATGGTAGCGTGGATTCAGCACCAGCGGTGATCACAGTGACCGTGAGCAGTGTTAATGATGTGCCAGTGATCAGCGGTTCACCGACTGTGTCAGTGAGTGAGAAAATCGCTTATAGTTTTGCGCCAACGGCAACTGACACCGAGGGCGATAACTTAACCTTTAGCATCAGTAATAAACCAAGTTGGTTGAGTTTTGATAGCAGTACCGGGTTGCTCAGTGGTACCGCTGTTAACAGCGATGTGGGTGTGTACAGTAATATTGTGCTCAGTGTCAGCGATGGCATGGGTACGGCGAGCTTACCGGCATTTAACTTAACGGTGATCAACGTCAATGACGCACCAACGATTGGTGGTGTTCCAGCATTAAATGTTGATCAAGATACGCCTTATAGCTTTACCCCAACAGCCAGCGATATTGATGGCGACAGCTTAACCTTTAGCATTAGCAACAAGCCGAGCTGGGCAAACTTTGATAGCAGCACTGGGCAGTTGTCAGGTACGCCAAGTAATGATGATGTCGGCGTAAATAACAACATTATTATTTCAGTATCAGACGGCGCGATTACTACAGCATTGAGTAGCTTTAATCTCACCGTTAAGAACGTTAACGATGCACCGACAATCAGTGGTACACCGAACACCACGGTAAGCGAAGACAGTCAGTATCAGTTTACGCCATCAGTGCGTGATATTGATGGTGATAGCCTCAGTTTCAGCATCATTAATAAGCCAAGTTGGGCAAGCTTTGACACCAGCACGGGCGAATTAGCGGGCACGCCACAGAACGAGGATGTGGGCAGCTACGCGGCTATTACTATCAGTGTTAACGATGGCACAGATAGCGCCAGTTTAACGCCATTTACATTAGAGGTTACCAACACCAACGATGCGCCGGTAGGGCAAAACTTCGCGTTTAACCTCGATGAAGCCGCGACTTTAACCGTGGCACTTGCAAACGGGTTATTAAGTAACGCCAGCGATGATGATGCAGGCGACACACTCAGCGCAGAGCTGGTCAGTCAACCACAATTTGGTAGTGTCAGCCTAAACAGTGATGGTAGCTTTAGTTATCAACATGACGGCAGTGAAAACCACGGCGACAGCTTCACCTTCCAAGTTCGTGATAGCGCAGGTGCGTTATCGGCGGTACAGACAGTAACACTTACGGTAACGCC
>NZ_JACJEQ010000072.1:0-1319 GCF_014164125.1 Pseudoalteromonas sp. SG44-8
GCATCATTGACTGGGTTCACGGTCATGGTGACAGTAGCAAGGTTAGATATCGCGCCATTGCTGTCTTTAACTGTGTAAGTAAAGCTGTCGTCACCATAGTAATCTGCATTGGCGGTGTAAATGATTGCCCCCGTTGCTGTTACTTGAGTTTGCCCATTGCTTGGTGCACTGACAACCGTCACACTGCTCACATCTAAGCTGTCGCCGATATCAACATCACTGTCGTTACCCAATACGTTGACTTCAAATGAACCTTCTTCTTGCAGTTGGGCGGTGTTATCTAGCGCCACTGGTGCATCATTCACGGCATTAATGGTCAGTGTGACGGTCGCTGGGGTTGAGCTTAAGCCTTCGCTGTCTGTTAATGTGTAGGTGAAACTAAATACCCCATTCACATCTTGGCTTGGCACGATAGCTAAACTACCATCTAGGTTAACGCTGACTGTCGCAAAGTCGTACATGCCCGCCCCCGTGCCTTGGTTTTCAAGGCTTACGTTGGCAGCATTAAAGCCACTGTCTTCTACGTCTGAGTCGTTTGCTAAAATAGCTAACGTTGTTGCGGTATCTTCATCAGTCGTCACTGCATCATTAGCAACAACTGGACGGTCATTCACCGCACCTATATTTACCGTAACGGTTCCTGGCAGTGATACACCGCCTTCGCTGTCGGTAATGGTGTAGGTGAAACTGTCTTGCCCTGTAACGTTCGCATCTGGGGTATACACAAAGGTGCCCGCGGCTTGGTCAAACACCACTTGCCCTGAGCTTGGCGCTCTGACTAAGTTAATCGTGCCCGTTGGGATGGTGTCTTCCACATCACTGGCCAGTGAACGCACATTGGTCACTGCTGATGCGGTGTCTTCATCCACACTTAAGCTGATAGCTTGTACCTCAGGTAGGTCGTTCACTGGGGTAATGGTGACTGTCACTGTCGCCGCTGTTGAGGTATTCAATGCCGCATCTTTTACCGTATAAGTAAAAGTGTCTGTCCCCGTTACATTGCTATTCGGTGTATACGTGGCAATGCCGTTGGTGATACTTACCGTGCCTTTACTCGCGGGTAATACGATGGCCGCTGAAGCGACCACTAGGTCATTTTCTGCATCACTGTCATTCGCTACCAAGCTAAAGTTCACTGGCGTGTCTTCTGCAGTGGTGGCACTGTCATCCATGGCAACCGGTGCATCAGCAACCGGCGTTACCGTAAGTGTTACTGTCTGTACCGCCGATAACGCACCTGCGCTATCACGAACTTGGAAGGTGAAGCTGTCGCCGTGGTTTTCACTGCCGTCATGTTGATAACTAAAGCTACCATCACT
>NZ_JACJEQ010000073.1:0-1174 GCF_014164125.1 Pseudoalteromonas sp. SG44-8
GGACGGTATTCTACACCCACTTTAGCAGTAGAGTTGCTACCATATGCACTGTGATCTGAGAATCGAATTGCTGGTGAAATAGTTAAGCCTTCAATAACAGGAATTGATAGCTCAACATATGCCTCATCTAAGCGAAAACCACCAGAGGTAGCATCACGCTGGTTACCAGATGTTTCACCACTTTGTGTTAATGGATCTGGCGTATCGTAACCAGTTTCTTCACGACGCTCTAAACCGATAGCCATACCTACAACACCTGCAGGTAATTCAAACGCATCACCCGCAAAGTTTAATGTGTAATCTTTTAGCTCTAAACCTTCGCGGGATACACTATCAAAAGTTACATAATCAACCATTTCCGGTGTTATAGAACCTTCACCGCCAAACAAATTTAGAGGGACACACGAAGTAGATGCGTTACAATTATCACCTAATGCTTGGTTAATACGAGTAAGATTAAGTAGACCTGTGGTTAAAACGTCTTGGCTATTTTTGCCGTAAATATATGATGCATCCCAAACCCAAGAAGTATCACCGATACCACCTTCTAAGCCAACCATTGCACGGTAAGTAGTATCATTTTGTTTATAAATACGGTTACCAGCTTCAATAAAACGGCGCTGTCCAGCAAAAGGGACATAACCTTCAACACCAGCGCGTGATGCATCACCATATAACGTTTCACCGAAAGGGTTATAGATATTATTTGCATGAATATCTACTTTACTTGCTGCTGAACCAAAAGACGCACCAATGGTAAGCGGCATCGCTGCTAACAACTGAGACGATTGACGATTGGTCATCATGAAGTCAGAAACTAATCTAACGTCATCAGATAAATCGTAAAATGCTTGTACATACATACTATTACGTACTTGCGGAGTAGCTAAGTAGTTATCCGGTGCATAATTATATACATCACCACTGCGATCTCTGAACGAATCAAGGCCAACGTCCGAACCAGCACCATTAGGAACTAAGTCAAAACCTGCATTAGGTTTTCCAGTGTTATTTTCGGTATAACCTTGAGCTAGTAAATCACTACGTAATGAATCAGAAATAGCACTAGATGTTAAACGAAGACGGCCTTTTTCTGTTGTTGAACTGTTACCCATTGATGAGATATCACGATCACCAGCCCAAATTTCAGCTTGAGTAACGTGGCTAAGGTTCA
>NZ_JACJEQ010000074.1:0-1174 GCF_014164125.1 Pseudoalteromonas sp. SG44-8
TGAACCTTAGCCACGTTACTCAAGCTGAAATTTGGGCTGGTGATCGTGATATCTCATCAATGGGTAACAGTTCAACAACAGAAAAAGGCCGTCTTCGTTTAACATCTAGTGCTATTTCTGATTCACTTCGAAATGATTTGCTAGCTCAAGGTTATACTGAAAATAACGCTGGAAAATCTAATGCTGGCTTCGATTTAGTTCCAAATGGTGCTGGTTCAGGTGTAGGCATTGATTCATTCAGAGATCGCAGTGGTGATGTGTATAACTATGCACCAGAAAACTATTTGTCGACTCCACAAGTACGTAATAGTATGTACGTACAAGCTTTTTATGACCTTTCTGATGATCTTAGAGTAGTATCTGATTTCATGATGACAAACCGTGAGTCATCTCAGTTATTAGCTGCAATGCCACTTACTATTGGTGCGTCTTTTGGTGCATCTGCAAGTAAAGTAGATATTCATGCAAATAATATCTATAACCCTTTCGGTGAAACTTTATATGGTGATGGCGCACGTTCTGGTGTTGACGGATATGTACCTTATGCAGGTCAACGTCGATTTGTAGAAGCGGGTAATCGTATTTACAAACAAAATGATACAACATACCGCGCAATGGTTGGTTTAGAGGGTAATGTTGGCGATACATCTTGGGTTTGGGATGCATCATATATATACGGTAAAAATAGCCAAGACGTATTAACAACAGGTCTATTAAATTTAACGCGTATTAATCAGGCACTTGGTGATAACTGTAACGCATCAACGTCATGTGTACCGCTTAACTTATTTGGTGGTGCTGGTTCAATTACACCGGAAATGGTTGATTTCGTAACGTTTGATAGCGTATCGCGTGAAGGTTTAGAGCTAAAAGATTATACAGTAAACTTTGCGGGTGATGCATTTGAATTACCAGCTGGTGTAGTTGGTATGGCTATCGGTTTAGAGCGTCGTGAAGAGACTGGTTATGATACTCCAGATCCACTAACGCAAAGTGGTGAAACGTCAGGTAACCAACGTGATGCTACTTCTGGTGGTTTCCGCTTAGACGAGGCATATGTTGAGCTATCAATTCCTGTTATTGAAGGCTTAACTATTTCACCAGCAATTCGATTCTCAGATCACAGTGCATATGGTAGCAACTCTACTGCTAAAGTGGGTGTAGAATACCGTCC
>NZ_JACJEQ010000075.1:0-1147 GCF_014164125.1 Pseudoalteromonas sp. SG44-8
AGTGATTTATCAGAAGTCAGCAGACGGCATAGTAGCCAAACGCCCATCGTAATAGAGGGGACATGGTGAAGGCCTGAACATCTTAACCAGAGGAGATACTACAAATGAACTTGAATTCACATAGACCACCGTGTTGTGATGGTGATGAACAGCGTTCGACTGTGAATAATACCTCGAATGAATATAACCAAACAGATCGTGACCTGATGGCAATGGTACTAAGCAACCACAATATTGGCGCAGCATGGCAACATGTTAAGCGCAATAAAGGGGCTGCGGGTATTGATCATATGAGTATTGAAGAATTTAATCGCTTCGCTAAGTTACATTGGCTGGGTATTAAACAACAATTACTTAACGGCACTTACCAACCATTGCCTGTCAAACGCGTGATGATACCCAAGCCCGATGGCGGTGAGCGAATGCTTGGGATCCCTTCTGTTATCGACAGAGTGATCCAACAAGCCATTGCTCAAGTGATTAGCCCTTACTTTGAGCCTCAATTTTCACCACATAGTTATGGTTATCGTCCTTATAAAAGAGCCAGCCAAGCAGTGAACCATGTTCAATTTTGTGTTAAACAAGGTTATAAAACAGCGGTTGATATCGACTTGTCTAAGTTCTTTGATGAAGTAAACCATGACATGCTAATGAATCGTGTTGGTCGTAAAATCAAAGACAAAGCACTCATGCGCCTACTCGGTAAATACCTACGAGTGGGAGTAGCAGAGTGCGAAACAGGTCTGTGGTTTGAGTCAACCAAAGGAGTCCCTCAAGGTGGGCCATTATCCCCTTTACTTTCCAATATTTTACTCGATGAATTAGATAAGAAGCTAGCCTACAAACACCTTAAGTTTGCCCGTTACGCTGATGACATAATCATTTTAGTAAAAACGAAAAGCGAAGGACTAATAATCCAACGGGAAATTACTGCGTTCATCACTAAGCGATTAAAACTCAAAGTGAATGAATCGAAAAGTCGGGTCGGTCCAGTATCAGGCTCGAAATTTCTCGGGTTTACCTTCCGCTACGGTCAAGTGCAGATCCACGAACAGGCGCTAAAGAAATTTAAAGCAAATGTCAGGGAGCTCACTAACCGCAACTGGGGGATCTCAATGACCCTACAAATTCATAAACTCACACAGTA
>NZ_JACJEQ010000076.1:0-1146 GCF_014164125.1 Pseudoalteromonas sp. SG44-8
TACTGTGTGAGTTTATGAATTTGTAGGGTCATTGAGATCCCCCAGTTGCGGTTAGTGAGCTCCCTGACATTTGCTTTAAATTTCTTTAGCGCCTGTTCGTGGATCTGCACTTGACCGTAGCGGAATGTGAACCCGAGAAATTTCGAGCCTGATACAGGACCGACCCGACTTTTCGATTCGTTCACTTTGAGCTTTAATCGCTTAGTGATGAACGCAGTAATTTCCCGTTGGATTATTAATCCTTCGCTTTTCGTTTTTACTAAAATGATTATGTCATCAGCGTAACGTGCAAACTTAAGGTGTTTGTAGGCTAGCTTCTTATCTAATTCATCGAGTAAAATATTGGAAAGTAAAGGGGATAATGGCCCACCTTGAGGGACTCCTTTGGTTGACTCAAACCACAGACCTGTTCGCACTCTGCTACTCCCGCTCGTAGGTATTTACCGAGTAGGCGCATGAGTGCTTTGTCTTTGATTTTACGACCAACACGATTCATCAGCATGTCATGGTTTACTTCATCAAAGAACTTAGACAAGTCGATATCAACCGCTGTTTTATAACCTTGTTTAATACAAAATAGAACATGGTTCACTGCTTGACTTGCTCTTTTATGAGGACGATAACCATAACTATGTGGTGAAAATTGAGTCTCAAAGTAAGGGCTGATCACTTGAGCAATGGCTTGTTGGATCACTCTGTCGATAACAGAAGGGATCCCAAGCATTCGCTCACCGCCATCGGGTTTGGGTATCATCACGCGTTTGACTGGCAAGGGTTGATAAGTGCCGTTAAGTAATTGTTGTTTAATACCCAGCCAATGTAACTTAGCGAAGTGATTAAACTCTTCAATACTCATATTATCAATACCCGCAGCCCCTTTATTGCGCTTAACATGTTGCCATGCTGCACCAATATTGTGGTTGCTTAGTACCCTTGCCATCAGGTCATGATCTGTTTGGCTATATTCATTCGAGGTATTATTCACAGTAGAACGCTGTTCATCACTATCGCAACACGGTGATCTATGTGAATTCAAGTTCATTTGTAGTATCTCCTCTGGTTAAGATGTTCAGGCCTTCACCATGTCCCCTCTATTACGATGGGCGTTTGGCTACTATGCCGTCTGCTGACTTCTGATAAATCACT
>NZ_JACJEQ010000078.1:0-971 GCF_014164125.1 Pseudoalteromonas sp. SG44-8
TACCTTACGAAGCTCACGGCTACCGTGCTCGCAAGAGTTTACTGCATGTGCTTTGGGAGCAAGAGCAATGGCTCGAAAAGTACTTGTTAAGTGACGAAGCTCCTGTAAGCGATGCTCAAGCAAATACTGAACCTTCTGTTTCAGAGTAAATTGAAAGCGCGGTTTATGCCGCGCTTGTTGATTTAATTATATGGGGATGAAGACCCACCCTTAATCTCACGGCACCTTCCCAATGCAAAGCGAGCGTATGTACGCTGCGCTCAAAGGTTTAGGTAAAGAAGCGCGTTTAGTGATGTTACCTTACGAAGCTCACGGCTACCGTGCTCGCAAGAGTTTACTGCATGTGCTTTGGGAGCAAGAGCAATGGCTCGAAAAGTACTTGTTAAGTGACGAAGCTCCTGTAAGCGATGCTCAAGCAAATACTGAACCTTCTGTTTCAGAGTAAATTGAAAGCGCGGTTTATGCCGCGCTTGTTAATTTAATTATATGGGGAAGAAGACCCACCCTTAATCTCACGGCACCTTCCCAATGCAAAGCGAGCGTATGTACGCTGCGCTAAAAGGTTTAGGTAAAGAAGCGCGTTTAGTAATGTTACCTTACGAAGCTCACGGCTACCGTGCTCGCAAGAGTTTACTGCATGTGCTTTGGGAACAAGAGCAGTGGCTGGATAAATACTTGTTAAGTGACGAAGCTCCTGCAAGCGATGCTCAAGCAAATACTGAACCTTCTGTATCAGAGTAAATTGAAAGCACGGTTTATGCCGCGCTTGTTAATTTAATTATATGGGGATGAAGACCCACCCTTAATCTCACGGCACCTTCCCAATGCAAAGCGAGCGTATGTACTCTGCGCTCAAAGGTTTAGGTAAAGAAGCGCGTTTAGTGATGTTACCTTACGAAGCTCACGGCTACCGTGCTCGCAAGAGTTTACTGCATGTGCTTTGGGAGCAAGAGCAATGGCTCGAAAAGTAC
>NZ_JACJEQ010000079.1:0-943 GCF_014164125.1 Pseudoalteromonas sp. SG44-8
GGTCAGCGGTCAGCGGTCAGCGGTCAGCGGTCAATTTAAAATGATAAAGAAAAGAGTAAAGTGAAAGCTTTACTCTTTTTTGTTTTTATAAGCTTAAATAGCAACTATGAGCGATAACTGGTCATTGGTAAAAGTTAAATTTATTCTTGTTTTGATGAGTCGAATCCTAATTTTGTCCGATAACATTATTAACCGCCGTTTTGGGGCAAAATAACAAACTTTGAATTCGTGCTATTTTAATTACTTGTTTACAAAAGTAATTATTGATGGAATTATCAGAGTATATAATAAACGCCGTTTGGGGTGTTATAAACCACCAAAATGGTGTTCAATAAGCTGTTAGGAATTACTCGAAGTTATGAATGAAACTGAAAAGGAAATAGTTAGAATTATTGAGAAGTACGGTTGTTATGTAACATCAGTCTTTGATCCTGACGGAGAGAGTCCAAATTTCACCTATTCAACAGGTATAACTGACACATATGGAGCACCTGAACTAATCATCATTGGGTTGAATACAGATTTAGCTCAGTCAATAGTAAATAATTATGCTGGGCGTTTAAAAAATGGCGAGGAGTTTACAATAGGTGAATTCTATGAAGGTTTCTTAGAAGGGTTTGATGTCACTTTCAGTGGAGTATCACTAAAAAACAAAAAGGAATATATGCTTTCAGCTTGTTGGTATAATGCAGATGAGTTTGAAGCATTACAGCTAGTTTACCCAACTACAAGTGGGGTCTGGCCATGGGATGCAGATGCAAGCGAAAGTTTTTTATCCATACAGCCTAGTCTAGCAACAAATAGTGCATGGTAATTCCTAATCGGGTAGCCGGAGGTCTCTAACCTCCAGCCCCCACACCACCCATCATGCGGGTCCGCAATGGGCGGTTCATCTCCCGTAGTGAATATTGATCCAAATATCTCTTAATGACGCTAAACCTTG
>NZ_JACJEQ010000007.1:0-188722 GCF_014164125.1 Pseudoalteromonas sp. SG44-8
GTTCTAGGTTAAAAAATAAAACCGCACAACAATAAGTTAGTGCGGTTTTTTATTTCAATAAATGCTATTTAAATAAGATTATTTACAAACATCTGCAACAGCATTTGCAAAGTAATCGATATTAGCTTGACTGATACCCGCTACGTTAACGCGGCTTGAACCAACAATGTAGATACCGTATTCTTTTTGCAGGCGCTCAATTTGTTCTTTATTAATACCTAAGAAAGAAAACATACCGTGTTGACGGTCAATAAATGAGAAGTCTTGAGCAATCTCTTTTGCCGCTAGACTGTCTTTGATCAAAGTACGTAGGCCATTGATACGGTTACGCATTTCATCAAGTTCACTGTGCCATTGTTGTGTCAGTTCTGTACTGCTTAAAATGGTATTTACAATGTCAGCACCGTGCGCAGGTGGCATTGAATAAATGCTACGTACCACACTTAACATAACAGAGTTTGAAATGTCTGCTGTTGCACTGTCTTTAGCAATAATTGAACATGCACCAATACGCTCGCGGTATAAACCAAAGTTTTTCGAACATGAAGAACAAATGATTAACTCATCAACTGCATTGGCTAAAATACGTAAACCATTTGCATCTTCTTCAAGGCTTGAACCAAAACCTTGGTATGCAATATCAACCAGCGGTGTAAAGCCAACATCTTTTGCCAGTTCAGCAACCGTGTTCCACTGTGCTTCGTTTAAGTCCATACCACTTGGGTTATGACAACATGCGTGCAGTAATACCACATCACCTTTTGGCACTTGGGTAAGGGTTTCGATCATTTCATCAAATAATAAGTCTTTGTTTTCATAATCGTAGTACGGGTATTCTTTAACTGTTAGGCCAGCGGCTTCAAACAAGCTAATGTGGTTTGCCCAAGTAGGATTAGTAACCCATACTGTCGCACCTGGATTACAGCGAACTATAAATTCAGCTGCAACTCGCAGTGCACCTGTACCGCCAGGAGCTTGTGCTGTACGAACACGATTAGCTAATAACGCTTGGTGCTCACCTAATAATAGGTTTTCCATTTTTTGGCAGTAATCTAAGTTACCCGCCAAACCAATGTATGATTTGCTAGTTTCGTTTTCAAGACGAAACGCTTCAGCTTTTTTAACTGCTTTTAATACCGGCGTATTACCGAATTCGTCTTTATAAACACCAACCCCTAAGTCAATCTTATTTGGGTTAGTATCTTGCTTATAGGCCGCCATAAGGCCAAGAATAGGATCAGTGGGTAATGGTTTTAATACTGAGAACATTGACTATCTCTTTCATTATTTAGGGGTTAGCTGTTGCACTTAGCTTAACATAAAAGCTCACTAGATTGACTAGTGTTATTTACACTAAAAAGTGAGGAATTTTAATACAGCACGCAATTAATAGCGCTAATGTTTGCTGGTTGAAAAAATCGTTATTAAAGGCTTCGCCATCAACAATACCAACGCAGCGATTTGCACTGTCAAAAAGCGGTAAACAGGCTTCTGATTTTACTTTAGGGTCACAGGTATAATATTCACCACCCGCAGCCAAATACTGCTCAACGTTGTTGATCACTCGCCCTTTACTACTCAGTGCCACCTGCACATTATTACTACCAGCAGCAAATGCTTCAGTAAGCGGAAAAAGCGGTCGGCTTGGCGCGCCAAAGTAAGTCAGTTTAAGTAATTGCTGACCCTCAGGTGTTGCTGTACTTTGGTAAATGCCGTACCAATCAACCTTAGTTTGCGCTACAACGTAATCAACAATTAGTTGTAATTGAGCAAGCTTTTGCGTGGTGTGCTGATCTTGCGGTAAAAAATCAGTGAGTTTAAACGGCTCATCTTGTAAATAGCCAAATAAACTGCACGCCCCGCCTTCACCCAGTTCTGGTATTTGATATTGCCAGCGTACCTCAGGATGCGACTGATTTGATAAATAGCTTTCGAGCTTAGTAAGCTCAGTAGAGACTAACTGAGCAGGCACATCTAACTGCGCAAGAGATAAATAAGAAGAAACCATTTAGCCATCCAAACATCTAAAAAACGAATCATAGCATGGCTAATCAACCACGACTAGCTTTGTTGCTGCGCTAATCGATAACACATTTCAATTTGATTACCCGATGAGTTATAAGTCACCTGCTCTGCTATTTCTTCTAATATAGATAGCCCACGACCGTGCTCGCGATTATTACTGTTAGCATTACTGTCGGTGTTTGCAAAACCATTGCCTGAATCGCAAATTGTAAAATAAAGGCTCAATGTATCAGGACAATAACGTATATCTACAATGATCAATGCATCAACGAGTTTGGCTAATGTTGCCTCTCGAAGTTGATAATACTCAATAAAACCATCCTCTTTATTTTTAATCGCTGAATCGAGCCCTAATACACCGTGATCAAGTGCATTATTATATGCCTCAGAGAGCAGTAAAAAAATATCAGAGCGGTGCTCTTTTAGCCCGCCAACTTGGGTGATCACTTCGACGATTTCAAGCACTGGATCGGTTTGTTTTATTTGCTGTGAATTAAGCGTTAAAGAAAAATTGAACGGTAATCGAGAGTAAGCGGCTTGCTCTTCAGCCGCAGCAGGAACCGCCATACAGTTAAAAAGCACTAAACTAAGGTCGTCCTGTTGTTTACTGCCATGAGCAAACTTGGTCACTTGATTGATCACATCTTTACAGCTGACTTGGGGCTTGCTTGCAAGTGCCTTTATAAAGCGTTGCTCTGAAAAAAATTCATCGTCTGCATTGGTAGTTTCTATAATACCGTCGGTGGCCAGTGCCAAACGCATACTGCTATCGACTTCAAAATGAATTAATTCACGCTCAAATTCATCGCCTTCTAAAATCCCTAAAGCCATGTGCTGTGACTCTAAGGTTTTTAATACGCTTCCTTGTTGATCAATTAAATAAGCGTCAGGCAAGCCACCAAGCCAAGCAGAAACACTTTTCCCGGAGCTACTTAACTCAATAATTGTCGCGGCACAAAACATATGCCCGGGCAATAATTGTACTAATACGGCATTAACTTCTGCGGCAATATCACTGACCGCCATGCCTTTATTAACCATAGTGTAAAACACTTTCGACGCCGGCAATGCCCCTACCGCTGCCGCTAAGCCATGGCCGGTAAAATCCCCCAGCATACAATACAAACTACCAATTGGACTTTGCCCAACCAAACACATATCACCATTAAACATAGAAGCCGGTGAAAGATGAAAATCAATGTTGTTGGTAAACTTATGTTGGTTTTCTAAGGCATTATTAAAAATATGCTCAACGATTTCGTGCTCGCGCTCGGTTTGATTGTAATGATATTCTAATAATTTATTTTGTTCGTGGGTTTTTAAACTCAGCTTGCGGGTGCGGCTATGAGCTTTTATTTTCGCGGTTAAAATTACTTTATCAAACGGTTTATGAATAAAGTCATCACCACCGACCTCTAAACAACGTTCAAAACTGTTTTGATCTTCCAAAGAGGTTATAAAAATAATTGGTAGGTGAACATCGTTGTATAACAGCTTAATTTTTGTCGCTGTTTCATAGCCATCCATTACTGGCATTATTACATCGAGTAGCACAATATCAATGCTTTGCTGTGCTAATATTGCTAATGCTTCAACACCGTTAGCGGCAGTTGATACCTCGTAATTTTGTTGCACCAGCATTACTTTCAAAAGCGTACAATTAAGTGGCTGATCATCAACAACGAGAATATGCATTAATCAATATCAAACTTTTTATCAAAACGTGATATTTGCAGGATTTTTTTCAGTTGCGGCTGACAATTACTGATTTGAATTGCATCAACTGAGGTACCCAAGGTCTTTTTCATATTCAGTAACATACCAAGGGCGGAGCTATCCATGTAATCTGTTTCTCGCAAGTCAATTACGACCTTAGCGGTTTTTTCATTGATATCGGAATACGACTGTCGAAATGACTGCACTAAATTAAAGTCGAACTTCCCTTTAATTTGAATAGTCAGTGTAGCACCATCTGCTGATGCACTCTTACTTAGACCCATTAGTTAACTCCTGCTCAGATTATCCATTCTTAATTAGTATTAAATATAACTTGTTAATGATAAATCACCAAAAATAAAACACCCTATGCACAAATTTGTTTTAGATTTGATATTATCTAGGCCATTGTTTATTTAACTTTTTAAATGCAGGTTAAGCATGAGTGATAGTAATCTCGTTTATTCAACCGAAACAGGCCGTATCAGCCAACCAAAACCAAGCACAGAAGTGGCTAGTAAAGTATTTAAAGACGGCGCCCTGCGCATCGAACGCCAAACCAAAGGCCGTAAAGGTAAAGGTGTTATGTTGGTAACTGGTATTGACAGCGAGCAACACGATTTAAAAAAACTCGCCAAAACCATTAAAAGTAAAATGGGCCAAGGCGGCGCGGTAAAAGACGGCATCATTGAAGTACAAGGCGACGACCGCGAAAAACTCAAAGCCATCCTAGAAGCACTTAAATTCAAAGTAAAAATTGCCGGAGGGTGATGAGCCGCCGGCTTGCCTATAAAAAGCAGAGACTTGATGACCTAATTGCATATCTGTACTTTCTTAATTTATGATCAATGTATTGTAATACAAAGAAAAACATTGGAGATAAAATTGTCTACCCACACAAAGAGAGCTTAAATGATATTAGATAATCTACCCAATAAAAAACTAGTCTCTGCTCTAAAAGCTAGTGCAGCTTTGGATATAGAGCTTTGTGAAGACGAATACCTAAGGTGCTTTTCTTACAAAGCTAATTGGGCGCCAGGGATAGACGTTGCTTCATATGAAAATGGTGGTGGTGATGAAATCGTCATTGTCATAAAAGGTGATGCTATTTTAATTAAAGGCTTCGATCATGAATCAGAAGTTAGTCCTCATGCTCAAGAAGAGTTTAGAATTTGGCCAGGGATGTATGAAGGGGCTCCTGAAGAACTGCTCGGCGTTTTAGATAACGATTTCTTCGAAATAGCTCATGTGACCTTTTGTTTTTGGCGTACTTCCAACTCAGGGTCATGGCGACAAGGAACTGTTAATTTCCAAAACAATGAAGATAACGGAGCTAATTGGCTGCTCCCTGCAATCACTATAACTCCAGAATATTTTATTGAGTATGCGAAGGACTACTACCAAGATGACTTTAATAAAATAACACCAGCAAGGGTACACCAAGTATTCAGCGAATATGAATAGCACAAAACTTTATCGGTGCTGTTGATACAATAAAACAAAGTAATAAAGTAGCGTGGTAACTTGCTTCGCTTGTTCCTCGCGATTTAGCCACTCTCATTTTACCGCCAACGGCAGCGTTAATTTAACTGGAGCAACACTCAATTATGGATGATGTATCGAAGCAATTTAAATCAGTAAAAAAACGGTTTTATCTCATATTGCTATTAACTATTGTATGCTTTTCAAGTGGCTTTACTCTTCAATATTTTGATATTGAGTTTCTAAATCCTTTTTATGGTGCATTAATCGGAGTGCTCATATTTAACGTTGGTATTTGGTTGTATTACAGGTGTCCAAAATGGGCTATGTTACCTTTCGGTGTTGGTGAACTATACTTAATGTACTGAAACCCAACAATGGCAGATGCTGTATGGCTTCAAAGCAGTTTCAAAATGTATTACGTCACGTTATTAACTTAAACTACTCCCAACTAAAAAACTCCGTCATGAATTTGAATCTAATATTGCTAATAACCAACTGGGTCAAGCCATTGCTGACCATGAAGAAACAATATCTCATTGTCCACATTGCGATTCACACGAATTAGGTACTGACTATATTGAGAATTATCTGATTTGGTTTAGAACCATGGAAGATAACACGGAGTTCTCAGATCAAACATGGATAAAAGAGGCTTTATAAAATGAATTATCGCCTAGCCACACTTAACTACAACATAGCCATATATAAACAGTCGTTGTATTTGGATTTTTTCAACAACTCGCGGGATTATTTCTTGTATTTTACAACAACAAAAAAACAACAAATATAAATCCCTTGATTTACATTTAGATACAGAGTTAGACTGAAAGTATTAAAAAACTCAAAGGATTTTCTCTCTGCAACTTGTGGGTTTAGATCCTTTGAATAAGCTGTTATGCACAAAAATTATGAATAAACTTTACGATCATCCTGACGCTTTTGAAGCGGAAATTACCATTTTTACCGAACAAGAAGGTGGACGAAAAACTCCACCAAAAAATGGTATAAGATGGGATTTAACTTATGCAGAGAATAACCCCGAAGGCCGAATGTTTATGATTTGGCCAGAGTTCATTGACGAAAACGGTGATTCTATTGATACCGGCGTTCCGGTAAACTGAAAGCTAGAATGCATATCGTGGCCAAGGAAATGATGGAGTTTCATTCTGTTCGAATTTCAGTGGGGACTAAATTTTTCAGCATGGAAGGGCCGAAAAAAGTTGCAAAAGGTGTGGTCACAAAAGTTACGGGGCTTAGCAAAATCAATGAAGCATAACCAGCGGCTCAAACGGACAAATATTCGCTGTAACCTTTTATGCAAAGAAACGCATAAAAGCCGGCATCAAACATTTGCGCGGTTAGCCGGGCGTTATGTTTCAGGAGAGTCATGGCTACTTGGCAATTTTCAGTAGTATTAATTCCAGCCTCTTGGGTAGAAGAAAATAGCTATAGTTCATCTGCACTTTACGATGAAGAAGGTTACGATACCGAGTGTGCTTGGAAAGATAGGCAGCCTGATTCAGAGTTTAAAACTGTGCTTGGTGAAATTCTTTCTCCATCAAAGTCATGGCATAAAGAATTACTGACTTGGGGTAATGAAAAAGAGCACGACATTCAAGTTTGGGTCGAGAATGAAGCAATTGATGGTATACACATTCGTTTAGATCTGAATCAGAATTTAAATGAAATTATAATCAAAGTGGTTAAAGCAGCCAAAGCCCTCAACTGTTCTCTTTTCTTTCCGGAACTTAGCTCAGTGGCTGAGGCTAATGAGTTTGAGTTAAAAAATGCCATTAAAAAATCAAATGCGGCTAAGTTCGTAACTAATCCGAAAGAATTTATAAGTGAACTTAGTAAAAAAACATAACAAAAACAGTCAAGGCGACGCCAAAAAGCGGCGCGCTTGCTGTTGGCGTTATGCGATTGGAGTGTTAATAATTAGTCCTACTAGTCATATATTAATGAGTTGGCTTTCATCTAATCTAATTGCTGGCAATGTTAGGGAGCGTCGTATAATTACTGCTTCTGGAATTGCTCCTGATATAGATGGGTTTGGGTTGCTAGTCGATCCAATCTTAAGAATGCTAGGGTACAGTTCAAATTTATGGGGTGAGTTTCATCATTCTCTTCATAATTTAGGATTTTTCTTACTAGTGACAGTTACAGCATATTTAGTTGCTACTGTGAATAAATTTAAAGTTGCTGGTATGGCATTCCTTTTATTCCACTTACATTTAATTTGTGACCTAATTGGTTCTAAAGGGCCTGATGGGTAACAGTGGCCTATTTCTTATTTTGAACCGTTCTCAGATTCTATAAATTTGAATTGGCAGTTCCAATGGGAACTTAATGCATGGCCAAACATTGCTATTGGTTTGATGCTGTATTTAACGGTGTTCTGGTTTGCAAAATACCATAGAAGATCACCATTTGAGCTTGTTTCGAAAAAAGCAGATGATGCATTTGTTGGTATATTGGATAGAATCACATAACAAATGCATGTTGCGTAAACCACTGCGTGGTTTGGACGGTTTTCCGCTCGTACCTCGCTACAAACCGCCGCAAATGCAAGGCGTTATAGGGCTCAGAATGGGCATGATTGAGAGAAATCAAGAGAATCGAGTTCCATTTGAGAGGGTGGGCAAGGAGCTCGGTGTCAGGCTTGCTCATGATACCCACTATGACGCTCTCAATTACGAATATTCCGTCATTCTTGGTTCGGACATTCATCGTCTAGATTTTCAGCCGATCGAGCCTGGGGTCTATAAAGTCACAAAATATGTGGAGTCCTACCCTTTTCTCCCTCGGCTGTTTCGCCTTCTACAGAACAATGTGCCTGGGTTCCCTGTTGTTGCAACGATAAAGCATCAGGCCTTAACTGAGCTGCCCATGAGTTTAGAGTCAAAAGAGCTAACCTTTAAGATAAAGGAGTTGGTTCGCAATGCGCTATAACAAGGCCAAGCAGGCTAGGGACGCGCTTATAGCGCGCCCCTGTTGGCAACGTTGGTATGACTCCCACTGTCAAGTTAAACACACAGATCCTTGCCTAACTTTTTAAGCCATAATTACTTCAGCTCGAATTAGAGCGAGTTAATACATAGGATGAAGCAAGTAATTTCGTCGGTTATCTTGCTGATATTCGTTGGTTATTACTATTTCTAGTAACAGAGCAGACCTTACTTATTTCGTCGTGGCACCTGTCTTCAGTCTATGTTCGTGGTTCAATGCAGCGTTAGCTGCATTGCCATCCTAAAGCTTCCGCGTCCTGCTCACGCCCCTTACCTACATCCATGTAGGCAACGCCGTCGGTGGTTGTGCCACACCCGATGCTTGATCCCATGCATTAACTCTAATTCGTTTATCATGCGGGTACTCTTGCCAATCTAAGTTTTGTATTCACTGGCGTAAGCACCACTTCTTTAGCAATGGCCCATATGTACGCAATCATTTCTCGGGCAATTGCAGTGACAACCAGGTTGTAGTGTTTCCCTTTGGCTATCATTTTTTTATAGCGCTTGCAGAGCCTAAGTTGTGCTTTCCACGCAATATCAATAATGTCCTTTGATAAACCTTCTTGTCGTTTTTGCATATCTGTCGATATATTTGCTGCATAGCGATAAGTGTGCGCGCCTTCAACAAGGAGGCGTCTTGCTCGGCCATTTCCGCATTTTGTGATAGCGCCAATATGGCGTTTGCCACCACTCGAGTGTTCACTGGGTACAAGACCGAGATAACTCATTAATTTACGGGGATGATCGAAGCGCGTTAAATCGCCAAGCTCAGCAACAACACCGGTGGCGACCAACAAACGAACACCTCGCATTGCTTGTATTGCTTTAACAACGGGATAATAACGCCATTGATGGACGTGATGTGTAAGTTCATTATCTAATCGTTCAAGTCGGCTTATTTGCTCGGTAATTGTTTGTAAAAACTCTTGTAAGACGATGTGCTGTGCTGGGTGTGGAAGCACAAGCTCAGTGAGCCAACGTAAATGTTTTTGTGACCAATTTGCAGTGCCTTTGTAATTAATATTATTACGAAGCAGCAGTGCTTTTAATTGATATTTAGCATCTTTTAAATCTTTCATGGCTACTTCGCGTGCGCGAGATAAATCACGTACAGCTTCATCTTCAGGCTCGGGAACATAGATAGGTGTTAAATCTTCAGATTTAAGTAATTTAGCGAGCTTAAGGGCATCACGTTTATCGGTTTTAATCTTCTCGCCTGGTTTTTTAGGAATAAGAGACGGGGCAACCACATAACAGCAATGGCCAAGGCTTGTGATTAATCTGTAAATCCAATAACCACAAGGGCCTGCTTCATAAACAAAGTGTAGCGTTGCGCCAGGGTATTTAGATTCAAACTGACGAACAAGCTTTTGAACGGCAATTTTGGAAGACGAAACTCGACCAAGGTGAACAGGTTGTGCACCTCTATGTTCTTCAATATAGGCGACTTCATTGAATTCTTTATGTGTATCAAGTCCGATAAAAAGTATGCTATGTTTATTCATGTTAGCCTCTGCTGTTTAGTTAATTGACAAACTAATTATGGCTTTGGCTTTGAATTAAGCTAACCCACGAAAAGCGGAGGCTAACACCGTGTGGGAGTCATTATGTCTAGTTTTCTATGATTATATATCGCATATTATTTTTAAATTTAATTTTTGTATCGGTGGCAATATTGGCAAGTGATAAACCTGATGGTACTACTGATGAACAATGGAACAAGTATATTGAGCATAAAGCCACTTGGGATAAAATGCTTAAGGATCGTTATGATAATGAGTTAAAGCATACTCCACCTAAACCTCCCTGGATTAAATATCCTAATCGTCATCCAACTGATATATTTTGGCGAATGGGGAACGGTGAGGATTATTTAGCTGATTATTTCGGTTTGTATTTTAAATACTCTTCTAAAGCTGAGATAAATGCTTATAAACTTAAATACCCAGAACACACAGACTGGCTTGGGACGTATGAAAGTATCGAAAACTAACAAGCCGCCAAGGTTCGCCGCAAAAAGCGCGGCTGGGACAAATACTCTCTGGGCAAAGCCCAACAACGTTCGCATTTGCCTCTTGGCAAAGCGTTAGCCGTACAAGGAGTTCACATGAAAATATGGATATTGTTTCTCATTTCGAGTATCTCTTTCTTTGTACAATCTAATAACGATATTGCTGTGAAAAAGGAGATTGATTTATTTTTGGGCGTTTCTGAGTGTTTAAGGAATATTCCCAGCAAAAAAATTATAAATCAAGAACACGATGAATTATCTTTAATCACTAGCGTAATTGAAAATATTACTCTTGAATTAGGCACAAATGATAACGAGCAAAAAGAATTCAGAGAATTATATAAAATAGCTTCCAAATACTGTTCAAAAGAAATAAATGACCTTAAAGCTAGTTATAAAAGTACACCTAATCGGGTAACTGGAGGTCTCTAACCTCCCTCCACACTACCCATCATGCACTTTTCATTAACAGGAAGTGCTATAGGCGGTTCATCTCCCGTTATCAATATTGATCCAAATATCTTTCAATGACACTAAACCTTGTGAAGCTAAATAGTTATTGCTCAGCGCAATGTTAATTCCTTTTGTTTTTGAGCTTCGACAAGGGTCTTCGCTTCCAAACGCCTACTTTTGGTGCTGGTGATACCACATGCTACGGCGAGTCGTTCGTTTACACCCAATTTCATTAAACTGCGTACTGCGCGAGGTAAACTCGCGCCTACGAGTCACTCCCCTAACACCTAGTTACCTAGCTCCTAAAACCTTTTTGTAATTGGGCTTCGTTACCCTCACCCCAACTACAATCGCTTGATTTATCACCAAGCAATCTTACAACTTATGACTTACCGCTTAAAGCTGCAATCAAAACACCATCGCCTTACCGCGCCCTGACGCTTCTGAGCCGGCATCTAGTTTGCCATCACGTTCGATGATAACATGCATATCACCAAAATGGCGCTCGTCTAAGGTGTAGCCCATTTTCTCTAGTGCTTTAACAACGTTTGCATCTAACCCTGCATGATGACGTATGACATTTTTAGGCCAAAGTTGATGATGAAAACGCGGGCTATTTACCACTTCATCGGCGCTCATATTAAATTCAACCGCGTTTAAAATAGATTCGTACACCGAGCTTATTATGGTGGTGCCGCCAGGTGAGCCGGTAACCATTTTAACTTTATTGCCTTTGAGTAAGATAGTTGGCGTCATTGAACTAAGCATACGCTTATGCGGCTGGATTTCATTGGCTTTACCACCGAGCGCGCCAAATACATTCATCACCCCTGGTTTGGCACTAAAGTCATCCATTTCATCGTTAAGCAAAAAGCCCGCGCCAGCAACGACTACACCACTGCCATAACCTAAATTAATGGTGGTGGTATTCGATACTGCATTACCCCATTTATCAACTATAGAAAAATGCGTGGTTTGTTCGCTTTCATATAACCCTGGTTTAATGTTTTCAGTCGTCGATATTTTATCGAGTGTGATGCTGCTACTGCGCTTTTTAAGATAATCCATGGCGATTAATTCGCTCTTTGGCACGTCAAAAAAGTCTGGATCACCTAAGTACTCTGCTCTATCAGCAAATACGCGTTTGCCAATTTCTGCTAATAAATGAATATATGCTGTGGAGTTGTGCTCAAGCCCTGCTTTGGGTTTAGTCAGCTCGTACATTTTTAACCATTGTATTATTGCAATACCGCCGGAGCTTGGTGGTGGTGATGTGAGTACTTGGTAACCGTTCCAAGCGGCTTTCATCGGGGTACGTGATTTTGCTTGATAGGCTTTTAAATCCGCTTGCGTAATGATCCCGCCATGTTCAGCCATAAAATCGGCAATGATTTTAGCAGTTTCTCCTTCATAAAATCCTGCCTTACCTTGCTCGCGAATACGTTTTAACGTGGCTGCAAGCTCAGGTTGCTTAAAGTTTTGATTAGCTTTAGCGCTGGCAAAATAATCAGCAAAGTTAATTGTTACGTCTTTTTTAGCCATGCGGGCAATGTAGCGCTCAATACTGCTGGCTAATTTCGGGTGAACAATAAAACCCTGCTCGGCTAACTTTACTGCAGGCTCAACAAGGGTTTTCCAATCAAGTGTGCCGTGTTTTTGATGAGCAAGCCACATACCAGCCACACTACCGGGTACCCCACTGGCGTGAATGCCGTATATCGATTTATTTGCAACCACATTACCTTTGTCATCCAAATACATATCGCGATAGGCGGCAATTGGAGCTGTTTCGCGGTAATCTATAAAGTCGCCTTGCCCGTCTTTTTGGATCAGCATAAAACCACCACCGCCAATGTTTCCCGCTTCAGGCAAAGTTACGGCTAATACAAACTGCGCAGCAATGGCTGCATCAACCGCGTTACCGCCCTGCTCCAAAATGGCTTTTGCTACGTCACTACTGTAACTATCGGGCATAGCTACTGCTGCTTGGGCTGTTTTGCCACTAGCTGCCAATGCAGTTATATGTAACTGCATTACAATGACACTAAAAATCAGTAAATGTTTTACACCTGCAAACATATTTAATTCCTTGTTGATTTTATTTTTTGATTATTTTATTAACCCCATTAATACACATTCAGTTAACAAGGGTCAAACTACAATAAACAGCTTTACACAAATTTTCGATATAACACGGCTGGTAACTCGCCGAACTCGTCGCTATGGGTATAGTGTTCAATAAACTGCAGACCCAGCTTTTCCATCACTTTAATCGAGCCGTTATTGTCTTTTAGTGCAGTGGCGCTAAGTGCCTTGATCTCAGCATTGGCGGTGATCACATCGGCAACGGCTTGCGCGGCTTCACTGGCGTAACCTTTACCCCAACTTGTGCGTTTAAAACGCCAGCCAATTTCAATATCACTAAAATCAGGCTCTGCAGTAAAAAACCCCATTGGCCGAATTAATATCCAACCAATAAAGCTGTCATTATCATTAAGGTTAACTTGCCAAAGCCCCCAGCCCTGTTGTGGATTGCGGTAGGCTTGCATGCGCGGAATAAAAACGTCTTTGATGGTGCTCATGGTCGTCGTCTTGCCACGAGTAAGGTACTCCATAACCTGTGGGTCGTTATCGAGTTCAAACAGTAGCGCACTGTCATTTTCATCCATTAATTTAAAATTAAGTCGTGCTGTTCGAGGTATATTCATTTTCTAGCCTGTATATTGCTTGTTTTAAGATTGCCATCAATACTGTACCAGAGGAAATATTCCTCGGGACATAATTATTATACAAAGGAACAAATATGAACAAATTAGCAAGTTTAGTTTTATTCGGCTGTGTAGCACTAACCGGTTGCGAAGACGCCAGCGAAGCAAAAAAAGAAGCGGCTGAAGCAAAAGCTGAGGTTAAAAAAGCACTTAATGATGCATGGGATGAAGTAAAAGAAACCAGCAATCAATTTAAAGGTGAATCACTTGATGAGCTACTGCAAGAAAGTAAAAAACTTGGCCTTGATATGTATGATGATGGCAAAGAGGTGGCTTTAGATGCCTGGCTTGAAAGTAAAGAAGCAGCAGGCGAGTTAACCGAAAAAACCAAGCAAAAAGCCCAACAGCTCGTTGAAGAATTACAAGCCGCACGTGAAGAACATGACAAAGAAAGTAATAACTAACCCCCTGCACTTTAAACTGCTATTTTTATAGTTCGCTGCATTACTGAATTTCTCGTCAGAGTTGATGTTAACACCTATTTTATCTGATTAGGCTGCTATTAGGGCAGCCTACATTCGCAATATAATTAGATCAGCTCGGCTGATCGTACGGGTTGTTTTCAAGTTACCTACCACACTTACCTCATTTTAAAAAATACATATATAAAATCAAAATGATACTGTTAAATTGTCGATAATTCACATATTTACTCCTATACTCTAGCTGAAATCAACATACTAAAAACTTAGGATACACAATGAAAAAACTTCCTCTCGCAATTGCTTTATGTGCTGTATGCGCATCGGCAAGCTCATTTGCAGAAGTGCGTATTAATGGTTTTGCCTCTATTGTTGGTGGCAAAACATTGGATGATAATACAACTCGATACGGGTACGACAACGACATTTCATTTAAAAATGAAAGCGTTTTTGCTTTACAATTATCGGCTGATTTACAAGATAAGCTCAGTGCAACTGCACAAATTGTAGCCCGTGGTAACAATAGCTTTGATGCCGAATTTGAATGGGCTTATTTAACATACGAATTTACCGATGAGCTGCAACTCAGTGCGGGTAAAATGCGTGTGCCTTTTTATCGCTACTCTGACTTCTTAGATGTTGGCTATGCTTATCGCTGGGTAAGACCACCGCAGTCTGTTTATAGTATTCCATTTTCTACCTATGAAGGCTTGAGCCTACTGCACACTTCACAAATAGGAGATTGGGATTCAACCTTACAAGTCATTTATGGTGGCTTTGATGGTGACATTGCAGCAGTTACAAACAATGATGAAGCCAAACTAAACGACATCGCAGGGGTTAACTGGACTCTATCGTATGATTGGTTTAGTGTTCGCGCTGCTTACTTAGTTGCTGAAACCTCTATTGATTTAAGCAATGGTGAAGCTGGCGGACAAGCTATTAATGGCCTTGAACAATTACTGCGCGACAACGGCCTAATAACTCAAGCTGATGATATTGCTATAAATGAAGATGACGGTACATTTATTGGTGTGGGTTTTTCGATTGACTATAACAACATATTATTTGATGCCGAATATACACAGTTTGAAGTTGAAAAAAGTATCTTAGCAAAACAATCACAATATTATGCGTCGATTGGTTATCGTATGGATGAGTGGATCGTTCATTTTACCTATGAAGATAATGACGACAAACATGACAAATCTCGCTTTGATCAAGTAACCCAAGTGCCTCCTCTCAATAATGGGATTAATCAGGCACTCGATGGTGTTCGTGCACAAAGTAATGTATACACTATCGGAACTCGTTACGACTTTCACCCATCTGCGGCACTAAAAGTTGATTTTAGCCGTTTTAATGATGATATCTCAGATACTGAAACGGATGTTATTGCCGTTGCTGTTGATTTGGTTTTTTAAGGGGATGGTTATGAAAAAACTAATTTTAGCGGGTCTTATGTCTGCCTGTTCATTTAGTGCGTTTGCAGGCGTTACTGTGATCGTAAATACAGGTAATGCCAACGCGATAGACCAAGATGAAATCAAAAAAATCTACCTTGGCAAAAGCAAGTCATTCGCGGATGGTGTGAAAGTAAATCCAGTAAATCAAAACGGCAACAGTATTGCTGATGAATTCAATGACAAAGTGGTTGGTAAATCAAGTAGCCAACTTAATGCCTATTGGTCAAAATTGGTTTTTACTGGTAAAGGTACACCGCCAGAAAAACTAGATAATGACCAAGCGGTGATCGACTTTGTTTCGAGTAATGCCGATGCTATTGGCTATATTGATAGCAGTAAAGTGAGTGATGCAGTGAAAGTAATCGCAACTTTCTAGCTGTTATAACTTAAATAAAAAACGCCTTGTGGTATCTAACCACAAGGCGTTTTTTATTATAACTACAAGGTTATTCGACTTTAAATTTAGCCGTCGCATCCAATAGATTATCAGACAAGTAATGTAAGTTCTTCGCCACATCACGAACTGCAGTAAGCGAAGCCATAGTATCTTCGAATGATGTATGCATATTAGATACATTTTCGACCACCATTGCCGCAACTGATGTTTGCTCTTCAGTGGCTGCTGCAATTTGTGAGTTCATACCATTAATTTCAAGCATTTGCTCTGCAATTTTTTCAATTGAAATACCTGTATTTTCTGCAGCTGTTGCATTATTACTGGCCATATCACGCGCCGATGTCATAGCGCTAACCGACTCGTTTGCAGCACTGGTTAAAGTGTTTAATAATTCACGAATTTCATTGGTTGATTTAGCCGTACGCGATGCCAACTCTCTGACTTCATCAGCAACCACAGCGAAACCACGTCCTTGTTCACCCGCTCGCGCAGCTTCTATAGCAGCATTAAGTGCTAACAAGTTGGTTTGCTCTGCAATCGAAGTGATCACATTAAGTATCTGAGTTACATTTTTTGTATCATCCGCTAGCTTGTTAATTGTCGAAGCGGCACGATTAATTTCAGCGCTTAACGTCTGAGATTCAGTGACCGATGTTCGGATCTGTGAACGGCTTTGTTCCACTTCTTGCTCAGCCGTTTGCGCTGCACGTGAGGCACTTGCTGCCGAATGTGAAATGTCTCCTACACTTTGCTTCATTTCTTCCATCGACTGTTTAACTATTTCAGCATCTGCGGTTTGCTTGCTGGTCGCATTTTCTGCTTGTTCCATGCCTTGCACTAAGCGCGTTGAGTTTTCCATCAAGGGTTCACACACCGCCATTACTTCGAGTACCGACTCTCTTAACAAGGCTATAAATGTATTGAAGTTAATTGCAACTTGGCCGATTTCATCTTCACTACGAACTGTAAGCTGCGTGCTAAGAGAGCCTTTCCCCTCACCTAATAAGCGTAAATTGCCAGCCGCATCACTGGCGGCGGCAGCAATTCCACGAGCAATCCAAATAGCCATAAATAATAGTAATAACAATGAAACAGATGACACAACCAGCATTAACGTTAATGCATGATCAGAGCGTGACTTGGTATTTTTTACCAACTCAAAAAAGCGCGCATCGGCACGTTGCTGAGCAGCTTTAAGACTTTGCAACACCGAGTTATACATATTGGTTTTAGATTGTGCTTGCTGCTGGATTTTACTAAAATCAGCAGTTCCACTGATCATATCGTTAGCAATTTTTGTTGATATAGCAGCGTATTCGGTTAACTGTGTGCGTGTTTGCCTATCAATGTAGGTACTATTAATATTATTTATTGCGTCAAGATTCTCAGTTAATGCTGTCAGCGTCTCTTTTGCTTTATCAACAATATCTTGTTCGCCAAATGTAACTGCTTGTGTATAAAGCTCATCTAATTTTTCAAGTAACCCGACGTTCGCTGATGTTAGTTTTACCACTTGATAAGATGTTTTTTCAAGTTCGTCTAATGAGCCCCGATTGTCCACCATCGAAATATAATTGATTAATACAATAACCACAAAAGCGATAACAGCAATACTCGTGATAGCGTGAATTTTTTTACTTATGCTTAGGTCCTGAAAAGACAAACTTGAAGCCATGCGATCTACCTTATTATTTAACTATGTGTATTATCGGCCTATTAGTTATAAGTGTTAACTATATTTTTAATTTATCTAGCTTTATTGCCATAAAAGTTCACAAAAGGCACAAAAAATAAATCAATCGCCCGATAAAAACTAGATAATTAGAGCAATCTGTTGTTTTTGTGCTTGCAAGGTTATTATTTGAGCACACAATCACTAACTAATATTAGCAATATATACTCTCTTTATTTCAATATAGCAGAAGTTATCGTTAAAAGAGCTGAAATATGGCTACACTATGCTGGAAATATCAACAAATATTACATCACCTTGACTATAAAAAACGTGTTACTCTATAACTCAACAAATTAAGATGCGAAATACGCAAATATCTTAGTTCTAACTTCATTTTGAGTTACAAGGCTTAATAGATTATTTAATCAGCATTCAAGTTAAGTAATTCATAACCTGCCAGTACATCGCTTAGCTCTGCATCAATAGAGCTTTGCCTTAGCACATGAAACTCTTTACCGAGATTGTCTAATAATTCTTCTATGTTTTTTTCTGCACGCTGCATCGCCGCAAGCCGGCTAGCATTTTCACTGGCCAACGACTCGGCACAGGCGCGATAAAGCGAAATAAATATGTATTCGCGGATCAATGCCCGTAGTGTCATATCATTACTACCTAAAATTTCGGGTAATCGTTTTGTCGGCCAAGGGATTTGTGCTAACTCTCGTTGCCATTTTTGATCAAGCGGCAGTAATCGTTGTGATATTGGCTGATATTGAGCGCCCGATTGCATCTGATTATAAAATACATAAACACGTGCAGCGCTTGCATTAGCAAGGTGTGTTTCGCTATCAATTTGAATTTGCCCAACCAACGCGGTGATCTCATTTATGCTCGTGGGCACCGTAAAACTTTTTTCCATAGATAAACCGGCATCGGCGAGTCGTGAGTAGACTCGCTCACCCACCGCCCACACTTGCAGTTGTGTGGTCTGAGATTGCGCGCCTAAATCGGCCAGTGCTTTAATTGCAAAGTCAGCAATATCTTCATTGAACTGCCCAACTAAACCTTGATCGGAGCCAAACACAATAGCACTGACTATATTATCGCCCTGCTTATCTGTGTTCGATATTGCACCCACTGCAGGTAAATTAACATCAACCGCCTGTATCGTAGCGCTTAATCCTAATTCTACCGTTCGATAGTAATCAGTTAATGAGCTGACAGATTTTTCGTATTGACTAATACTCGATGCGGCAAGCGCCTTCATCGTCCGCACAACTCCTTTTAAATCGCTGGCACTGTCGATTTTATGACGCAAATTAGCAGCGGTATTACTCATGGTTGTTCAGAGCCGTCAGCCAGCAATGGCGCATTACTATCTTCAATACTCGCCAGCGCTTGTTTTGATAGGGCAATGATATTTTGATGATCCTCGTCACTTAATGATCCTGAGGTTGCTAATCGCGTTGATAATTCAGCAGGCAAACGATTGATAATACCTCGTAAAGCATTTTTTGCTGCGCTCATTTTTGCTAATGCAATGGTATCAAATAGGCCCGAAGTCAAAGCAAGTAATAATATGATTTGTTCAGCGACTGGAAGCGGAGATGATTCTGGCTGGCGTAAACTGGCGCGAATACGGCGGCCATGTTCAATTGATTTTGCGGTATCTTGATCTAAACGCGCACCAAAGCGAGCAAATGTTTCTAGCTCTTCAAATTGTGCATAAGTCAATTTTAGGTCACCCGCTACAGCCCGAAACGCTGCCAGTTGAGCTTTGCCGCCAACACGCGAAACAGATTTACCAACATCAACAGCGGGTAAAACACCCAATTCAAATAACGATGGGGATAAATATATTTGCCCATCGGTGATCGAAATTAAGTTGGTGGGTATGTAAGCTGAGATATTTTGTGCTTCTGTTTCAATGATAGGCAGTGCAGTAAGTGAGCCACCGCCAAGTGCTTTATTTAATTGAGTGGCGCGCTCAAGTAAACGTGAGTGAATATAAAAAATGTCGCCAGGAAATGCTTCACGCCCAGGTGGACGACGAAGCAGCAACGACAGTTCACGGTATGCGCGCGCATGTTTGGTTAAATCATCAAAAACAATCAGTACATCTTGCCCCTGTTGCATATAATATTCCGCGATACTCATCGCTGCATAAGGGGCAATGTACTGTAAGCCCGCCGGTTCATTGCCTTCGGTAACCACCACCACAGTATAAGCCATTGCGCCTTGTTCACGTAATGTCGCCACAGCCTTTGCCACACTCGAAGCCCGCTGCCCTATTGCGCAATAAACACAGAGCACATTTTTATCGTGTTGATTGAGAATAGTGTCAATAGCAATCGCGGTTTTTCCGGTCTGTCGATCACCCAGAATAAGCTCCCGTTGCCCTCGTCCTATTGGGATCAAGGCATCAATAACAATCAACCCCGTTTGTAACGGCACTGTCACCGCAGCGCGATCCATTATCGCCGTTGCCGTTCGTTCGATTGGTAAATGCTGCGTGGCTTGAATAGGCAACCCATCATCTAGCACCTGACCAAGAGGATTAATAACGCGCCCCAATAACTCATTACCCACAGCGATATCCATAACATGACCGCTGCGTCGAACCTCATCACCAGCTTGTAAATGTGCGTAATCGCCAAGTAATACCACGCCTAACTCATCTATATCGACATTGAACACGATACCTCGCACATTGCCAGCAAAGATCAACATCTCTTCAAAACCGGCACTGGGTAATCCTGATACTTTGGCAATACCGGTTGCAATATTGGTAATTATACCCACCTCATACGATTTCATTTGAGGCGAAAATGCCTTACGAGCTTTTTCGATTAGGGCGAATGAGCTGTCGAAAATATTATCGAGTGTTTCGCTATGATAGGCTGTTGTTGCTTGGCGAATTAAAGCCGAAGATTGGCTGCTATTAGTTGTATTAGTTGTATTAGTTGCATCACTCATGGTGGTTTTCAATGTTAGTAATGGGTTTGCTAGTAAGTACTTTGCCTTTATCTTGCTCTTGTTCAGGCAGCTCATCGTTTGGTTTATTATCACTACTGCGCTTGGTTTTGTTGTCAGCTGCTCCCTGCTCAACAGCTTTGCCATTTTGTTTTAGCAGCGCCACAACGTCTTGTTCAAGCGACTGCAGGTAGTCAGCAATATTCCAGCCTAATTTTTGGCCATTAGTACTCAATTCAATACCACTAATAAGCTCTGCTGAGGTGGCAAACTCTAAGTCAATGTCAGCGCCAAATGTTGCTTTAATCGCTTTATCAATAGCAGCGCGCTCTGTATCAGGCAACTCAAATGCACTCGTTAATAATGCCGGTTTTTTGCTGTCTTTGAGTGCTTTTACTAGCGTCGTTTTTGCCGCTGGCTGCAACTCACTTAATTGCGCTATAAATACCTGAGTGACTTGCTGCTCTAAACTTGCGCTTGCAAGGTCGTGTAAGGTTTTGCGGGTGATAGCAAATACTTCATCACTGGTTTTACGCCTCAGTATATTGGTCAGATGTTTAGCATCTGCGGCGATTATTGCTTGATGTTTATCATGTAATGCAGCAACGTCTTGTTGTGCCAGAGCCAGTAACTGCTGTCGTTTTGCATCAGCATCATCTTTTGCTTGCTGTAATAACGTGTCACGCTCTTGAGCAAATTGGTTATTTTTATCTTCAAATATAGCTCGCTCAGCGCTGGCCTGTTGCTGTTTAGCCGCAGCAACATCGAGCTCATCGGCAATGCGTTGCTCACGGTCGTCAATAGCATGCAAAATAGGTTGGTAAAGATAACGTTTTAACAACCATACCAAGATCAAAAAATTAACAGCCTGTGCTGCTACAGTGAACCAGTCAATTAACATGGCTTACAATCCTGTGGCTTGCGCGATGGCATAATTCCAAAACGGGTTTGCAAAAAGTAAGATCATCGATACCACAAAACAATAAATCGCTGTGGATTCAACCATCGCCAGACCAACAAACAAAGTGCGCGTGATGGTCGTTGAAGCATCAGGCTGTTGAGCTAAGGCACTCAGTGCAGCAGCTACTGCACGTCCTTCGCCAAGAGCCGGACCTATACACCCAATACTGGTAGTGATGCCCGAAATAATTATCGAGGCGATTGCAATCATTGTCATACTGTCCATGTGATCTCCAAAATCTTTCATTGTTAAAGTAAGCAAAAATGTAATGTTAAGATTAATTGATGTTCATTATTGTGGCATTCACTTGCTGTCTGATCTGTGATCCGGTTGGCGAGTTTGTGTTGCGGCCGCAATATAGACGGCTGCAAGAATAGTAAAAATATAGGCTTGCACTATGCCAGTTAGTAGCCCTAGTGCCGTCATCACGATAGGGAAAATAAAAGGGGTGATGGTCAACAAAATACCAATAATCATCGCACCACTCATCATGTTGCCAAACAAGCGCACAGCCAATGCCAATGTGCGTGACAATTCACTAATGATATTAAATGGCAACATAATCATAGTCGGCGCCATATAAGATTTGAGATAGTTAACAACGCCCTGCTGTGCAATGCCAAACATTGGCACCGCGATAAATACACTAAGTGCCAGTGCCGCTGTCGTTGATAGTGACGCTGTGGGCGGCTCATAGCCGGGAACAATAGTGAAGATACTTGCACTAACCAAAAATAAAAATAAGGTACCAAGAAAATAGAGGTATTTTTTCGCCTGTTGCAAACCAACTTCTTCTATTTGCGTTTCAATCCCCGTGACTATAATTTCTAAAAAATTTTGCCAGCGCGAACGTTGCAAGTTAGTTGATATATTTCGAGTGATCAGCATAGAGCCAAGGGTCAACAGCAGCATCAGTGCCCATGTAAAAGCAATGGTTGCATTAATTTTCACAAAGCCAAGCTGCCAATAAATCACTACATCGGGACTAAGGTGCATGTTGCGATCCTTCATGTGGATTAAGCTGCTCAATAACGGCTACTTGCTGTACTGGTGTATCCAATCTAGCTGTCATTTTCGCAACCACGCGGGCTGTGATAAGTCTTGCGCAAATAAATCCAAACAAACAGATCAGTAAACGTAGCAATGACGCATTAGCTATTTCATGACTTACAACTAAGTAAAAGCCTGCGATAGTTACTGTCATACGCACCAGTAAACTGCTTAATAACCACCACGCCGGATGCGCTGAACGGATACTTTTTTGTACCGTCCACCAAAGACCTACGAAAAAAAAACCACCCAGTGCTAAACCTAAGCACCAGATCAGCATTAAGTTCACTGTATCACTCATCATTATGTTCCTTCTCTGCGGTGACTTTGTGCTCTTCACCTATTGCCAGATCTTCTTTCTCTATCCAATGCCATGCATTAAAACAACCAAGTGCCAAACCTGCGACTAACAAGGCTAGTGTCCAAGATCTTTCACTGGGATAATGACCATCAACATAGACTCCGATACTTGCTCCCACTAAGGTAGGTATCGCGACTGACCAGCCAATTAACCCCATCATTCCTAAGCCAAACCACACTCGTTGCTGCGAATGACTGCGCGCTTTTAACTTGCGCGTGGCTTTAATGCCGACTTTTGTCGCTAATGTCGGTTTTGCCTTAGTAGCTGTTTTCAACTTACGCTCATTCATATTATTTGCCTTGCTGAGGGCGCTTTACTGTTGTTTAAAGCTAACAAACTTATGCAGAAAACCGCTTTCCAATTTTGCCATTACTGCACGCACTTGCAGGGCTTGCTCATTGATTGCGAGAAAGTCTTGCTCTACAGCGGCGCGTAACTTAGTTAAATCGCTATCAACTAGGGCATTCCGCACAGACACCAAAACATCGAGTCCTGTTTTCACCAACACTCCTTCATCTACGGCTACGAATATTTCGCCCTCGGCGATGGTTGAGAAAGTCAGAATACCCGGCGTAAGCACCGCCACACAGTCAAGCCGATGCGGTAATAAGCCGTACGACCCATTGCTCGTTTCAACAATAATGTTGCTGATATCGGTTTTATCAATAAAGATCTGTGAGGGTAAAAGCAGTTTAAGGTGCATGTTCATTGTCTGCTCCAGCCGCTTTGGCGGCGTTTTTCACTGTACTTGCGGTGTCAGTGGTACTTGATGCCTGTTTATTTGGTGTGCTCTTTAGTGTTGCTTCGTCGATATTGCCTATCATATAAAGCGCGCTTTCAGGATAATCTTTAAACTCATCGTTAAGAATACGCTCGCAGCCATCTAACGACTCATCAAGACTAACAAGTTTACCTTTATGATTAGTAAACTGTTCGGTGGTAAAAAATGGCTGAGTAAGAAAACGTTCCAGCCGACGCGCACGCCCAACGACGGAACGATCTTCCGGCGACAGTTGCTCTAAGCCAAGCATCGCAATAATATCTTTAAGCTCAGCATACTGAGCCAAAGTACTACGCACTTTTTGCGCCAGTTGATAATGCCGTTCACCAACAATACCTGGACTGGCCATTTTGGAGTTTGACTGTAGGGGATCAATAGCAGGAAATAGTCCTTCACTGGCGCGTTGTCGCGACAATACAATGGACGCAGATAGGTGAGAAAACGTATGTACCGCAGCCGGATCAGTAAAATCATCAGCAGGCACATATACAGCTTGAATAGAGGTAATAGCCCCATTATTGGTATTCGCAATACGTTCTTCTAAGCTGGCCAACTCGGTGCCCATCGTCGGTTGATAACCGAGTCGTGACGGCATTTGTCCCATCAAACCAGATACTTCAGAGCCTGCCTGAATAAACCGAAAAATATTATCAATCAATAACAATACATCACGGTGTTCATCATCGCGAAAATACTCAGCCATGGTTAATGCCGCTTGACCAACCCGAAACCGACTCCCTGGTGGTTCATTCATTTGACCAAACACCATCACCATATTAGGCAATACACCTGCCGCTTTCATTTCCCGATAAAGCTCTTCACCTTCTCGACAGCGCTCACCTATACCGCAAAAAATGCTCACCCCTTTATGCTTGCCTACCATGTTATGGATCATTTCAGTGAGTAAAACTGTTTTACCGACCCCTGCACCGCCAAACAACCCTGCTTTGCCGCCTTTTTCGAGCGGCACGAGTACATCAATTACTTTGATACCAGTTGTGAAAATTTGCGACTGTGTAGAGCGCTCACTAAGTGTTGGTGGTGCTCGATGTACCGAGCGCCATTTAATATCTGTTAAACTGCCTTGACGGTCTATCGGTTTACCAAACACATCAAACATCCGCGATAAAATACCGCTGCCAACCGGTGCTAACAAAGGGTTACCACTGTCTTTAACTTGCATTCCGCGGGCGAGCCCTTGCGTTGGTGTTAAAGCTATACACCGTACCTGCTTGGCATTGCGTTGCTCTAACACTTCAATAACGACTTGCTCTGTATCACCTAGCGCGATATCACTCAGATCGACGGTCAGTATTGAATGAATACGCGGCAATTTTGTCGCAAAACTGACGTCAATGACACTGCCACGTATTGCTATTATGCAGCCAACATTTAACTTATTATCAGCGGGTTGCAGGACAGATGTGGTCATACTGATGAAGTCCAGTGCCAATCACGAATTTCTGGCATATCAAGGCCATTTTTGTTGATATATTTTTTATGCGCAATTAACTTTTCATGTAATAACTGCTTAAGCTCGATGCCTTTAGCGCCGGTTTGCGGTAATCGTTCGAGTGCATCAATAACCAAGTGAAAACGGTCAATTTCATTTAATACCGTCATATCAAAGGCGGTCGTAATTGTGCCTTCTTCCTTATAGCCGCGAACATGGATATTGTGATGATTAGTGCGACGATAAGTAAGTTGATGGATAAGTGATGGGTAAGCATGAAAAGCAAATATTACTGGCTTGTCGGTGGTAAACAACGCATCAAAATCTTGGCAATTTAATCCATGCGGATGTTCGGTTTCTGGCTGTAAACGCATTAAATCAACCACATTAACCACCCTCACTTTAAGCGTTGGCAAATATTCACGCAAAATTGATACTGCCGCCAATGTTTCGAGTGTAGGCACGTCACCACAACAAGCCATAACCACATCAGGCGTTTGCTCAATGGCATCGTCACTAAGATTGCCAGCCCAATGCCAAATACCAATTCCTTGTGCGCAATGTTTTTCAGCCTCTTCCATTGTTAACCATTGCGGAGCTGGGTGTTTGCCTGCAATCACCACATTGACGTAATGACGGCTGCGTAAACAATGATCCATCACAGACAATAAACAATTCGCATCGGGTGGTAAGTAAACGCGAACAATCTCCGCTTTTTTATTGACTACAACATCAATAAAACCCGGATCTTGATGGGTAAAACCATTATGATCCTGACGCCAAACATGAGATGCCAATAAATAATTAAGCGAGGCAATTTTAGGCCGCCACGACAATGCCGATGATACTTTTAACCATTTTGCATGTTGGTTAAACATAGAATCAATAATATGAATAAACGCTTCGTAACAGTTAAACAACCCGTGACGGCCAGTCAGCAAGTAACCCTCAAGCCAGCCTTCACATTGGTGTTCACTGAGCATTTCGACCACTCGGCCGCTCGGTGCTAAATATTCATCATTCGCATACGTGGTCACATCCCATTGTCGACGGGTGGTTTCAAACAAGGCAGCCAAACCGTTGGAAATAGTTTCATCGGGACCAAACACCCGAAAATTTTGCTCTTTATCATTTAACTTAGTGACGTCACGCAGAAATGGCGCAAGCACTCGGGTATCACCCACACCGCGTACACCAGCCGTTGTCACCTCGCAGGCGTAATCTCGGTAATCGGGCATTTTTAAATCTTGTAGTAATAAACCGCCATTAGCATGAGGATTTGCCCCCATACGGCGTTCACCTGTTGGCGCCAACGCGGCTATCTCTGGTAACAAACAACCACATTCGTCAAATAGTTCTTGTGGTCGGTAACTACTTAACCAGTCACTTAATAACGCCAAATGTCCGGGATGATTCACCGGTGCTGAAATTGGCACTTGATGAGCGCGGAAGGTTCCTTCAATTTTATATCCATCGACTTCTTTAGGACCGGTCCAGCCCTTTGGCGAATTAAGTATGATCATCGGCCACGCTGGACGATTTAAGTCACCATTTTCACGCGCATTTTGTTGGAATTTTTTAATAAGCTGCACGGCTTTATCAAGGGCTGCCGCCATCGCTTGGTGCATCAGAGTTGGCTCATCACCCTCAACAAAAATAGGCGTCCAACCATAACCACGCATTAACTGCGTTAATTCGTCTTTAGGAATACGGGCAAGAATTGTTGGATTAGCAATTTTATAACCATTGAGATGCAGTATTGGCAATACAGCGCCGTCAGTGGCAGGGCTGAGAAACTTATTACTATGCCAAGCAGTTGCAAGCGGCCCCGTTTCAGCTTCACCATCACCAACCACACAAGCAACAATTAAATCGGGATTATCAAACGCCGCCCCAAAAGCATGGCTTAGGGAATAACCCAACTCACCACCTTCGTGGATCGAGCCAGGGCATTGGGGTGACGCATGGCTAGGGATCCCCCCTGGAAAAGAAAACTGTAAAAACAGCTTTTGTAATCCTGCTTCATCTTGACTGATGTCTGGGTAGATTTCGCTGTAGCTTCCTTCAAGGTAAGTATTCGCAACCACAGCAGGTCCGCCGTGACCAGGACCTGAAACATAAATCATATTTAAATCGTGTTGTTTGATCACTCGATTCAAGTGCACATAAATAAAGTTCTGACCTGGAGTTGTCCCCCAGTGTCCAAGTAACATAACTTTTATATCACTGAGTTCTAAAGGACGTTTTAACAAAGGGTTGTTAGACAAATAAATTTGACCAACCGACAAATAATTAGTCGCTCGCCAATAAGCATCAATCAGATATAATTGTTCAGATGTCAGTGTTCTACTCTTATCCTTAGCTTGCATCTTTGCTGCTCCAAAGAGCGTTTGTGCTACGCTCATAAAGACATAAGGAGTCTTAAAATTATTCAATTAAAAGACTAACTTTTATTGATTTCTTCCTTCATTTTGACAAATTCTTGTTGCTCTATATCACCACGCGCATACCGCTCATTAAGAATGTCGAGCGCCGTTTTATCAGTGTTCGCAACATAACGACGATGTGTGCGATAACTGTAACCCCAATGGCTAAAACTCGAAATTAACAAAAACCATATACCGATCCATAAAAACCAACCCCAACCAATATACCAATCGTTCCAATAGCCATGATCCATTTGTATTCTCCTATTGAATAATCAAAATAAGACAACAACGTTGCTGCCGCCTTCTATACCATTGTAAAACGAGATAACTTCAAGCTCTGTGCGATAGCGTACTCATCACCATTAATCTTTGCTGAAATACTATAAGGCTTAAAGGTATTGCCCTGAGCAATAAACTAAATCAAGAATATACAAGATTTTTCGCTATCGTCGTTGCTTTGGCATTTACCCTAAGTACATGTATTTAAATTACAGTTACAACAATTTAAAGATAACTAATAGGCATTTAGACTCCATTAAAACAAGCTTTAACACAGCTAAGATTAGCTATTGCCGAGCCAGCCTTTGCGCCTAAAAAATATGAGTAATCCGATAGTAATCATAATAAAAACAGCCCAAATAAGCGGGTAACCCCAACGCCACGTCAACTCCGGCATAAATTGAAAATTCATACCATAAACTCCGGAAATAAATGTTAATGGGATAAATACCGACGCCATAATAGTCAACATTTTCATGATCTCATTCATCCGATTAGAGATAGCTGACATATACAGGTCAGTTAAACCACTTGCGATCTCTCGATACGATTCAACAATTTCAACAATTTGAATCGTGTGTTCATAAACATCGCGTAAATATGGCCGTGTGGTCTCATCAATTCTGCCGCCCTCTTCACGGTATAAGTGATCAACAACTTCCCGTAGTGGCCAAATAATACGCCGCAGCAGTATCAGCTCTCGTTTGATGCAATAAATACGATGCAGCACTGGTGGTGATGGACTTTCTAAGGTCAAAAGCTCGAGATCTTCGAGGATATCGCCGTACTTTTCTAGTACGGGAAAACAATAATCAACGACAGCATCAAGCAAGGTATAGAGCAAATATCCGCTACCATTTTTTCGAATGCGACGATTTTCGTTCTGCAGGTGATCACGGATCGGTTGCCAAACATCGTCTGGGGCTTCCTGAAAAGAAATGAGTACTTTGTCATACGCAAATATACTTACTTGTTCGATATCTGGCACCGAGTTTATTAACGTATCGTCAGACTTATGTGTTGAAGGCTTGAGCATGCGCAAAACCACAAACAAATGATCATCAAAAAACTCAATGCGGGGTCGTTGCGGAATGTGCAAAACATCTTCTGCAATCAATGTATGAAAGGCAAAATGTTGTTGAAACAAACTAATAATATACGGATGGATTGTACTGACATTAAACCATCTGACTTTAACCCATTTGGGCATCGGCTTTTTCAGGAACTCATCAAGGTTAGTAATTTCATTGGTTTCGATTCGTGTTGGTGAGTAATCCGTGTAAGTAATTAGTACAGTCCCGGGGGCGGGCGGATTCTGGGCATCAGCAACATGCTCAATGCCGGGTAATTCTCCCGGCTCAATTTGATGGTTCTGTTTATTGACTGAATTAGTTCGCGATAAATCAAGTGTAGAATCAAGTAATGAAGCGACTAGCTGCTCTTTTGAAACTTGCCCTTTGATTGTTTTTTTAATCCGCTTCATGGTTATGGTGAGGTTGTGCTTTGTTTTACTGGTAAGTCGGATTCCTTACTCCAATATCCTTCCCTTGCGTAATGATCGTGCATAGCAATTTCCCAATCACGGTCCATTTTAACCAAAGGATCATAAGCGGGAGCGCCTTGAATTTCTGCACGAGTGTGATTCACTTTGACGGATGACTCAGCCCACTTCAGGTCATTAAACCAATGCGGAGCCACTAAAATATCATGACCTATCCACCAATCGTTGGCTCGCACAATGACATAACGTATGGCAAAGGTGTGCTCATCAATTAATAAGCCTTGTATATGTCCTATTTCACCGTCAGAGCCATTAACGACGAATCCTTTGACCTTTTGCCAACTGCGTAAATGTGGATCATTGTTTTGAGATGTTTTATCTTGCTTGGCTTCACTGGTATTGGGTTGTTGATTAGTGGTGTCGTTTTCTAGCATCCCCGCGACAGGATAAAGACCATTGCCCCATATACTAGTGCCGCCCCAATAAATAGGGTAACTGTAGTAGCTAAAATATTTTATTTCTTGTTGTCTTGAAACCGGCTTATGGGCGCTAATGTCAGGACTATGATCGACTTGTTTTTGGCTCAAATTCACCGGCATCATTTTATTTAGCCAATCAGGTGTATCTAATGCGATGGGTGAAACTAAAACTTCGCGTTTAAAAAACCAATTATGAGTGGTAACCACAAGATAACGAATAGCCCAACCTTCATCATCAAAATATAAATCATTAATTTTACCTAAATCGCCATCAACTGATTGGATCTTACATGCCTTCAAGTCATCTGCGCTGTGCAACATAAATTTACTCCTAGTAGCATAAAGTTCGATATTCTTTACGTGATTTTACGATAAATAATCAGATGTTCCGTTCGATAGCATACATTAGCGAAAGAGTTAGCTTTACTAGAGGTTTTAACTTTAGCTGATACCCTAAATCAGCTTATAGCGCGGCAAAATTGCAGCTTACAATTACTGAGATCCATCCAGCATAAGTAACTCACACACCATACTGGCAATCATTTGCTCTTCATCGGTATGAATAACATGGACGGTTACCGCCCCACCAGCAATGGAAATTATACTTTCGTGGTTATTATTACGAGTTTGGTCGAGTTCAATACCAAGGTACTGCATGCCTGCACAAATTTTTGCCCGTACACTTGCCGCATTTTCACCAATCCCCCCACTAAATACCAAAGTATCTAGTCCATTCAAAGAGGCGCTATAAGCCCCGAGCCATTTTTTAGCCTGATAACAAAATAGTTCGATTGCCTGTGCTGCGCGTTGATCGGTATTTTCAAGTGGTAATAAATCTCGCATATCTGCGCTAATTTCAGATACCCCTAACAGACCGGATTGATGATTAAGGAGATGATTGCATTGTTGACTATTGATATTTTCATGCAGCTTAATGTAGTGGATAACACCAGGATCTAAATCGCCACAACGTGACCCCATGACTAACCCACCACAAGGTGTAAACCCCATACTGGTGTCAATACAACGACCATCAAGTACTGCAGCCATACTCGCACCATTGCCTAAATGGGCGAGAATAATTCGTTGCGGCAATGGAGTGTTTTGATAGTTATTAGCCAATGCGGTCATTAAATATGTATAGGAGATACCATGAAAGCCATAACGCTGAATACCTAATGCATCAAACCGACGCGGAATTGGCAGCAACTTTGCTACTGGTGGTAATGAATGGTGAAAGGCGGTATCAAAGCAAGCGACCTGCGGTAGTTTAGGAAATTGTTGCTGCAGAGTGTCAATCAGCAATATTTCATTCGGTAAATGCTCTGGCGCATAAGGAATTATATCTCGTAGCTCAGCCAACAGTGCAGGCGTTATAAGCTCCGGCTTTGCATGTTGCCAGCCATGAACCAATCTATGGCCTACAGCAGTTATTTTTTCAAAACCAATGTGTTGCTGCAACCAATTGATTAGAAACTTGGCTGCTTCTTGATGATCATCACAATCAGGTTGAAGGCGACCATCCAGATTACGCTGCTTATCAACAAAGGTTAATAAAGTCCCTGCCATACCAATGCGCTCAATTTTTCCACTTAACAATGGCGTTGCTAAACCCGCAGGAGTAAATACAGCAAATTTGATGCTCGATGAACCCGCATTAATAGTAAGGATCTGCATATTCACAACTGACATTATGACTCCTTGAGCATAACGGTAGTAAAGTGAACTGCATGCTCGCTTTATTACCGCGTAAATTAGTGATTGGTGAATATGGCTTTTAGCTTTTTAATCTTTGTTGACCTAGGTAAATGATATCTGGTAAATCTTTTTTAGCGGCTTTAGCTTTAGCTGATTTTTTATCTCTCGGCTTGACAGTATGAGCTAATTTTTTCATAGTTACCTCTGGATTATGATTGTCTTAATCTCTTAATAACTCCGTGTAAAAACGTAAGCGTTAGAGTCGACGGTAAGTGTACTTGCTGCTGTAATACACTTTATATATCGCTTATGTCTGAGTGTTTACGGTGCTCTGCTAATGTCTTTTTGGGTTTATTAGCGGATTGTTTAAATTGTGGTTTTTGCCCGCTATAACTGGTCTCTACTGCAGCGGCTTTTTGTTCACTTGGCACTTGTTTAACAGACTGTTCCTGAGTATTTGAAATTTTCATAATGACCTCTACCATCTTGCCCATTACGTCATTGTAAAAGGCTAACAAGATGAGTTTAAGGTGAGCTCATTTAACTATCTGTACGCTAGGGCACTTTACATGCTGAAATTTGTATCAATTGCGATTAAGGCGGTTAATAGGTGCTGAACATGTAAGATTAAAAATTATACCATGCTTGGAATTTCTCCTAATCTGTCTGTTTCCTTTTTAACCACTGCGTAACATTCACAACACAGCGTCTCAAGTTTGCATCTATCTGTCACCGTTATATGACCTCGCTTATAAGTGATCACGCCTAACTTTTGTAGTTTACCCGCAGCTTCAGTGACGCCTTCTCTTCTAACGCCTAGCATATTTGCAATTAACTCTTGAGTCATCGTTAGGTTATTGGTTCTCAGCCGATCGAGAGAGAGTAATAGCCATCGGCAAAGTTGTTGGTCAATCGAATGATGACGATTACAAACCGCAGTTTGTGCCATTTGCGCAATTAATGTTTGGGTGTACCGTAATAGCAACATGCGAATTGTGGCATCATTATTAAATTCGCTACGTAATATCGCCGCTGGTAGGCAATACGCGTACCCTGCACTTTGTACAACCGCCCTTTTAGGAGTACTTTCTCCCCCCATAAAAACAGCAATTCCCACTAACCCTTCATTTCCGACAACTGATATTTCAGCTGATGAGCCATTTTCAGTCACATAAAGAAGCGAAACAATACAATCTATCGGAAAATACACACAAGTAAGATTTTGCCCAGACTCATATATCACCTTTCCCAAAGGCAACATGACGAGTTTAAGTTGAGAAAATACTTTATTTTTAGCTGCTAAAGGGAAGAAATTTAATAACTTGTTAGCGATTGGACTATTCATATTATTCCTTGAGCGCTTTATTATAGGCGCTCTTTATGCAGTAAACACTCAATGCAGAAGGCACTGAATGATTGCTACAACGTTATTATACTCTATCATCTTTTAGTATTTACTGATCTAGATTAGCCATTATAGTTTGCGGGTTATTTTATTTAGTGTGAACTCGCCTCAAAAGCTGATTTCTAAACATTATAAAGAATATTAATTGGACTATCGGCCATTATGTTTCCAGCTTAGCCGCTTATATAACTGATATGTGTGGAAAATGATTTGAACGTCATTTTTTAGCATCTAACTTAAAATTAATATAACAAAATCGTTATGCCATTTTGTTAGCGAAAAGTAAATATACATCTTGCGCGCTAATCAGTGCTTTGCCAAGACAAATTATTAAATTTCGCTTATTGCGTGCTGCTATTTATGGTTTCTAATTTTTATATTAAAATTTTAAAGAAACTTCAATGGGTTAAGCTTGTTTAAAAATTTGATAGCCATCATGTCCTCGTGATTTTGCCTGATACATTGCTTTATCAGCATTATCGATAAGAACATCACTTAATTTTCCTTCACTAGCCTGTTGCGGAGCCTCAATATCATGATGGAAAATACGAATACCTATACTCATATGCACGGATATTTTTTTGCCGTTAAGCTGATGCGGATTAATCAGCGTGTGAAGTAATTTACTGGTAAATGTTGCTGCATCATCAGCGTGCTCTATTTCAGAGAGCAATATCAAAAACTCGTCACCACCTTGTCGACAGACAGTATCACTTTGTCTCACCGCATCAGTCATTCGGTTAGCAATCGAACAAAGCAACTTATCTCCTAATTCATGACCGTGTAGATCATTCACTTTTTTAAATAAATCAATATCTAAATAAAGTACCGCCAATCGCTTATTATGTCGTTTAGCTAACACGAGAGCCTGATTTAGCCGCTCCTGAAAAAGTAACCGGTTAGGTAATCCGGTTAGCGGATCATGCTGCGCTAAGTATTTCATTTTGATTGCTTTTAGTTGCGACTGCGAGATATCTCGAAATATAAAAACCACCCCAATGGTTTCACCAAGCTCATTAAAGATAGTACGAGCAGATTCTTCGATTTGGATCTCAACACCGTCTTTACGCACTAATATACAATCGAAAGGCCGTTGCTCTCGCTGACTTTGTGCAAGCGTCGACTTCGCGATAACCGCTGAAGCAGACTCTTTAATCTTGAAAATATCACACAACAATAAACCAACAGCCTCACTGCAGTCCCAGCCAGTAAGTATTGATGCTGCTTGATTTAAATATAATACCTTGTCATTAATATCGGTGCTTAATATCGCATCACTCATAGCATCTAGGGTCAATTGCGCCGTAGTTGCGGGCAGTAAATCACGCCTAGTTTTAGTAACTGCAGCGGTTAACTTAGCTTTATTATCTCGTTTACTAAGCTTTTCTAGTGTAATTATGTAGCCATATGATTTTTTATTTTTTGCTATCGGCGTCGCGGTTACACGGACCTGACACAGCTGCTTACTTTGATAAATGATACACACATCAGAGCAAACAATTGTGTTATTTTTCTGAGCTGCTTGTAAATCCGTTAGTAAACGATTCTTATCATCATCATAGATTTGCGCCATCCAATGACAGCCTTGCGGTGTTGCTGCGCTATATGCCGTTATGGTGTTAAAAGCCTGATTGGTATAAATAATATTGCCGAACCAATCAGTAGCCATGATCCCGAGCAGTGAGCTGTCGCAAATTGCATGTAAGGTTTTAATACTGCGTTTTTGTAATTTTAAAGGCTGTGTTTGTAAAAGGCTAAAGCCCAACAACCGCATAAGCCAGTGCTGCCCTAAACTATGCTTATCAATAAACCCATGTGCACCTTGAGCCATCGCTTGCGATACAATTGCATTATCATTTGCGTTGCACAGTAACATAATAATCGTCTTCGGAGAGTTATGTCGAAGTCGATTTACAAACTCTGCGCTTTTAGCATTCGCTACTGATAAATCTAACAACACGACATCAATCGAGCTACTATTTATTAGCTCAAGCGCTTTTGTTTGCTCTTTTGCATAAACCACTTTAAATACCCGTAGTTGTGAATAATACAAAGAGGTACGTATACGTTTTGCTAAAGATGAATTCTGTGCAAGCAATAGCACTGTTATCGTCTTAATTATCATAGTTAACCTACGGGTTGTTGGATTTTCAGTTTATAGCTCTGATGCCCTTAGGCGGTCGACTAATTAACCTGAGCTTCGGTTAATCAATCTGCAGCGGCTAATGCTTATCTGACTTGACGCTCGCCGATATCATCAAACGATGATAGCCGTCTTTGAGCTCCACACTCACCAATGACCCTTGGTTAGCTAATAAAATACCATTAAGCTCTGCATGCAATAGATTATTCGCAAGCGGTACTTGATTATTTACTGTTATATCAAGGTGGCTATTCGCGATTTTTATTGCAGCGCTAAATTCAGGCCAATGATCGGGGATACAGGGTTGAATAATTAAATTTTTACCCTCACGACGAATACCTAAAATACCTTCTAACCCCGCCTGATACATCCAACCAGCAGCACCGGTATACCAAGTCCAACCACCTCTGCCAATATAAGGTGAAATTGAATAGATATCAGCGGCTACGGCATAAGGTTCAACTTTATAACGTTGGACTTTTTCGCTATCGCTGGCGTGATTAATCGGGTTGACCATGGCAAATAAATCCACGGCTTTTTTACCTTCGCCCTGCTTAGCTAACGCTAAAATAAACCACATAGCAGCATGACTGTATTGACCACCATTCTCTCTTAAACCGGGAGGGTAACCTTTAATATATCCGGGATTATGAGTGGTTTGATCAAAAGGCGGGGTAAATAACAAGGCCAACCGTTCTTGCTGCTTGATAAGATGAGTTTCAACGGCAGACATGGCTGTCATGACTTTGTGTTGATCTGTACCATTTGCTAATACCGCCCAAGATTGAGCAATAGAGTCGATTTGACACTCATCATTACTTTTTGACCCAAGCCAAGTACCATCATCAAATGTTGCTCGACGATACCACTGTCCATCCCATGCTTGTTCATCAATACAAATACGCACTTTTTCAGCATGTTCTTGCCAATGCTTGCCTCGTAGTCGATCCGCTTCAGTTTCTTGTTCAAGCGCATAAACGGCAAATAAGTCTATAGCACGTATCAACAGCCAGCCAAGCCATACACTCTCGCCCTTTCCAGCCGCTCCTACTAAGTTCATGCCATCGTTCCAGTCGCCAGTTCCCATCAATGGCAGCCCATGTTCACCCGTTAACTGAATACTTTGATCCAGTGCGCGAGCACAATGTTCAAATAGACTGGCAGACTCTTCGCTAACGTTCGGTTTAAAGTAGGCATCATGCTGCTCTTTGCCAAGCGGCTTGCCCTCTAAAAATGGGATAGCTTGCGTTAATATCGCTTTATCACCCGTTACTTTTATATAGTTTGCGGTCGCCAGTGCTAACCAAACGCGATCATCTGAGATATGAGTTCGTACCCCTTGTCCGGAATGCGGCAACCACCAATGTTGTACATCACCTTCAACAAACTGCCTACCCGCCGCACGTAAAATATGCGCTCTGGTTATTGCAGGCTGGCTTAAGGTTATGGCCATACCATCTTGCAGTTGATCACGAAATCCATAAGCGCCACTGGCTTGATAAAAAGAAGATCTCGCCCATATTCGACACGCTATAGTTTGATACATCAGCCAGCCGTTGAGCATAATATCCATAGCGCGATCCGGGGTTTTTACCTGCACCTTATTTAATAGGGTGTGCCAATGGTTTTGTACACCGGCAAACACCTCATCCAGATCTCTTTGTCGGTAATTGCTAACCAATTCTAAGGCATGTTGCTCACAATCGCCTTGGCCAATAAACATGATAACTTCACGGCTTTCACCATCAGCAAGCTCAATATCAGTTTGTAAAGCGCTGCAATGATCATAACCTGCACCAACAGTACCAGATAAAGATACCTGCTGACTTAGAGCCCTTGGCGCTGCCTTAGTGCCATTGCGGCCAATAAATTCGCTCCTATCGGTTGTCCATGCGGTTTGCGCACCTGCCATATCAACAAAAGCAACACGTTTTGGAAATGCCATTCCCCACCGATTATGCAATAAAATTGTATTGCTGTTTGCATCTAACGAGCTGGTAATAAAACAGTCAGAGGTACTACGCGATGTGCCAAGGACCCATTCCACATAAGCCGTTACTGACAGCCGACGTTTTCGACCTGACTCGTTGTGTATGGTTAATCGAGAGATTTTAATTGCATCGTCCAGTGGCACATAATGCAATAAATCTAATGATAGTCCGCTAACCTGATGCTTAAACCGACTGAAACCATAACCGTGATGTATTATATAACTGCCCTTGTCCTGTGCGGGCTGAGCCGTTGCAGTATAAATTTCACCACTGTCTTTATCACATACATAAGCAATCTCACCAATGGGGTCTGACACGGCATCATTTGACCAGGTGGTCAGTTGGTTTTCTCGGCTGTTTTCTGACCACGTATAGCCACTGCCTTCAGCCGAAACATGAAAACCAAAACTCGGGTTAGCAATAACATTGAGCCAAGGTGCAGGCGTGCATTCACCATTGTGCAAACGAATGACATATTCACGCCCATTATCAGCAAAACCGCCTAAACCGTTAAAAAACTCCAGCTCTGGTAAGTTCGCTTTTGGCAATTGTGTATTCGCGTTTAACGTTCGTGGTTGATGATTTAGCATGCTAGTTACCGCGTGATTGCGCGTTTTTGCTGTACGTAGAAAAAATTGCTTATTTATAAAGCCATGGCGAGCGACTAAAACCACTCGGGCAATAGCATGCAGCATATCGCGAGTCTCGCTGTTTATCATGTCAGCACGAAATACATGCACTGCCCCAATGCTCTGCTCTGCCAAATAATCACGATTAAAAGATGGTCGAGATTGGCTACTGCGCACAGCCGTCTCTATTGCATTATGTAAGTCTTGCATGTAACCCGAGGGGTGTTCATTGATGATCACCAGATCGACCGCTAGACACTTCATTCGCCAGTATTCATGGGCCCGTAAAAGCTGCTTAACCTTTGCGATATCTTCAATATCATCAATTAATAACAACACGATGGGGAGATCACCAGAAATTGACTGCGCCCACAGTTCAGACTGACACTTAATCCCTTTTATGATGTCTGCTGATGACGCTTTAAAGCGCGGATCTGCATATAAAATTGGGGCTGCTAAGCGTTGAAAATCTGCCACCTCGGTATATTCAATACCTAAGTGACGAAGCTGTACTTGCGCTTGGGTCCAGGCCAGCGTTTTTGCTCTATCATAAGCATTAGCATCGTTGTGCCTGTCTATCATCGCTATTAGTTTTTCTTTGGACGGCGCCACCACGGTCCAAAATGCGATGTTCACGGCTCCTTGCGCAGGCACTTTAATACGATATCGTAAGGACAATATGGGATCCAGTACACACCCCACCGTATTTGATAGCTCCTTACTCGAAGAGCATGCGGTTAAAGTCATGGCTTGTGCACTGACTAAGTTATTACCACGCCCGATAAATTCGGCACGACTGGTTTCATATTGTGGCTCTGCCGTTATCTCCCCCTCTATAATCGCAAAATGGCCAACCCAAATATCAGCGTCATCTGCAGAGCGTTTGCGCCGCGTCGCGATAATCGCTTTATATTCTTGATTAAACTCGGTCTGCACGAACATTTTAGCAAATGCGGGATGGGCGTTATCATTCGCAGCTGTTGCAAGTACTAATTCTGCAAATGAGGTAAGCTCTATTTCATGACTGAAATGACCTTGATTGCTTATTGCTATTTTTCTTACTTCACCATCATCTTCCCCCGACACTAACACATCCATTGTGGTGGTTAAGTTTCCTTCTATTTTCATAAACCTTGCGTGATCTTCGCTAAAAACACACGGATTAAACTCACCACCAGAGCTCACAAAGGGTTGCGCAGTACTTGACCAGTGCTTGGCGGTTTCAACATCTCGTAGCAGAATAAATGAACCACTGGTATCACAGCTCGGATCGCTATGCCATCGCGTAATAGCAAAATTCCCCCAACGGCTATACCCTGTGCCGGTTGCCGTTAACATGACTGTATAGCGTCCATTTGATAATAGATGCGTGGTCGGCTCCACATCCATTGCAACCTTTATGTGCCTAACTGTATTCACTTCACTGGCATCAACACTGGCAGATTCCCTGACTTCTTCAGCGCGAGGATGCCCTATTGCAACATCTCTGGGCATTCTTTCTTGCAACAGTAACTCACAGGCTTGAATACATGGCTCTCGATGAAAACGCGAACGCATTAAGCCATCGCGTAAACAATTTAAAATAGCGACAATGGTCATGCCCTGATGATGCGCCATAAAACTGCGAACAATGGCAACGTCGCTGCCCGACTGCACACGTGAAGGAGTAAAGTCTAACGCTTCAAAGAAACCATAACGCCCGCATGCTCCAATACTGTGTAGCCGTTGATAATTTTCTACCGCAGCAGCTGGATCAATCATACTTGCCAAGCCTGTTGCATAGGGGGCAATGACTCTATTTTCTGACAGCCCTCGCTTTAAGCCCAAACCTGGCACGCCAAAATTAGAGTATTGATAGGTAAATTCAATATCTCGGGCATTAAAACCTGACTCAGAGATCCCCCATGGGATCCCCAGTTGACTCGCGTAACTTTGTTGGCGTTCAACCACTAAGCGGTTGGTTTGTTCAAGTAAACTTCCTACTGGCGCTCGCATGATCAAAGACGGCATGAGGTATTCAAACATCGAGCCTGACCAAGAGATCAGTGCAGAGCCTTTACCTAATGGCGTTGCTGTGCGTCCTAAATGAAACCAATGTTTAGTAGCCACATCGCCTTTGGCAATAGCAAACAAGCTGGCTAATCTCGCTTCAGATGCCAGTAAATCATAACAGTTAGCGTCAAGACTATTGTCAGACTGCGAATAACCAATCGATAGCAACTTTCTTTCTTGATTAATTAAAAAAGCAAAGTTCATCCCGTTAGCCATCTCTCGCGCTGTTTTTGCTAATTTTTTCAGTTGGTGCATTAGGTTAACATCTGCTTGAGCCGAATAAACTTTCAATTGATGATCTTGTAATTGCTCACCAGCCAAGGTCGCTATAGCTTGCAGCCAAAACCTAATATCATCAAAGGTAGCATCCGCAGTTAACTCAAATATGGGGAGTTCGAAGGCGTGGTTAACTAATTTAATTATGCTAGGGCTGATATGCTCTATCGTACCCGCAGTATCAATCAGCGCGGTTATTTCGGCCACAATAGCATTCAGTACTTGGGAATCTTGTGAGTGAATTAAAGTATTCGTTGTAATGGCCTCACTCAGCAAACTAAGGTTATCTTGCATCCCCGTGTTGAAATGATGATCTGTGGTCATCTGTTGCCATTCATCTAAAGCGTTCGCCAAGGTGATCAAGTGGCCGGCAAAGTTACCACTGTCTACTGAGGAAACGTACGCTGGATTTAACGTTGCTAAGTTTTGGGTGGCATACCAATTATAAAAATGCCCTTTGCACTTAGCTAACTTATTAAGGGTGGCAAAGGTTGCTTCTAAACGATTAACGACAGCGTGCAGACCTATCCAACCAAAATCTCGCGCAGCAACGGCTGATAATAAATAAAGTCCAATATTAGTGGGTGATGTACGATGCGCGATCACCGGTTCTGGCTCTTGTTGAAAGTTGTCTGGCGGCAACATATTGTCTTCATCAGTCACAAAGGTTTCAAAATAACGCCATGTTCGACGAGCGGTCAATCTAAGCATATCAGCATATGGTTCTGCGTTATTAAGGTCGCTTGTCGCAATAGGACGACTACTGTAATAAGCTAATAGAGGAGCTGTTAGCCATAGTAATAAAAATGGCAACACGAGCGGCAAAGTCGCTGGCATATTGATCAGTATCGCAAAGCATATTAGCTGACTAACGAGTGTGCCTTGGTACATTGTTTTATAAAAGCCGAGAATATTCAGCCGCGGATCACCATTGGATTGCGCCGAGCTGGTCCATTCTAATAGATGACTACGAGTGACAAATAAGCGGATCAATGTTCGCCCGATGGCATCCATGGCTCGCCAACTTTGATCAGGTAAAAATGCCACTTTAAAAAACACTTGCGCTGATGCTAGACGCAAATCACCAAACCACATTCTAATATGGTGACGAAATTCGACACTAGGTCTTGGTGGGATAAGTGAAAATAAACAGGGAGTAAATACTGGAATGGCGATGGTAGCTAATAATAAAACCGTACTTATTGCTGCTAATGGTAATGGCAATAGCCAGCATAACAGCAATGCCAAAAAGGTGATTGGTGCAATTAAAGAACGTCTTAGGTTGTCCAATAATTTCCAACGACCAACCCACGACACGGCATCTGCGCCAGAAAATTTACCGAATATCCAAGGTAATAGTTGCCAGTCTCCTCTAGTCCAACGATGTTGCCGTTTTTCCAATACATCGTAGCGAGCAGGAAACTCTTCTACAACCTCAACATCCGACACCAACGCCGCACGCGCAAATATACCTTCAAATAAATCATGGCTTAACATTACATTTTCTTTTACTCGCCCAGCAAGGGCTGCTTCAAATGCATCAATATCATAAATGCCTTTTCCGGTATAAGAACCTTCGCCAAACAAGTCTTGATAAACATCTGAATTTGCCGCTGCGTAAGGATCCATTCCTCCCGGACTGGAAATAACACGTTGATAAAAAGACCCCTGTGCACCAATAGGCAATGAAGGCGTGACACGAGGTTGAATAATGCCATAACCGGCTTCAATCCGTTGTGTCTTAACATTAAAGCGAGGACGGTTAAGCGGATGCCCCATCCGGCTAATAAGTCGTAAGGTAGTTTCACGCGGTAACCGTGTATCAGCATCAAGTGTGATCACATAGCGAACATTTTCTGGGACTTCTAATGTTCTGCCAGCCAAGGGGATAAAACTAGTATCAGTGGCTCCTCGCAGCAAACGGTTTAATTCATGTAATTTGCCTCGTTTGCGCTCCCACCCCATCCATTTATTTTCACTGGGGTTAAATTGTCTACCCCGATACAGTAATAAAAATCGCTTACCCGCAGGACCGGATGGATAAGTATGATTTAAACGGTCGATTTGTTCTGCCACTATTGTCAGCATTTGATTATCACTTTCTAACACTTGTTGATCGGCATCTAAACCATCAACTAATAATGCAAATGTTAAATCGCCGTCGACCCCACCTAAATAGTGCACTTGTAAACGCTCTACTTGTTGACAAAGATCGCTTGAATTAGTCAATAATGTTGGCACCGCGACCAAAGTACGTAATGACGTTGGCACACCTGTTTTAAATTCAAGCCCAGGTAACGTGCCATTTCTTAGCCGCCAAGTTACCGAACGATTAATAATTGCGGTTGAAATTTCGGTGGCGGGTAAAAACCCGATAATTATTAATACTAAGAATAAATCGAGTGGCAACTGGCGAAAACCAAATAAAGAAATAGACCCAATCACTAATCCAAGTGCTAAGAGTAAAATTGATGCGGCATAACCTACTAAGCCGATTTTGACATGTAATCGGCTGAGCCAAAGCCCTAAATTAGGCCGAAATTTTAGTGATTGTTCAAACTGTGCTCTGCCTTTGTCGATTAAGTAATAACCGGGGTCACCAAGGCGCTCGGCTTCTTGCTGGTTGTGGGTATTTTTCTTTGCATCTCTGCCCGCCTGCAGTGCCAGTTTCGCGACCTTAACTTCAGAAAGCTTTGAGCCTCGTGACAATTGCTCAATGGCATTGCGGTATAGGTTATGAGTAACGGCATCCATGTCACCAAATGCACTTGCACAACGCAATTTTTCATCAACGAGACTGACCTTTTCAAAAAGATCAGTCCAGTCCATATCGGTGATCAACCGCATACTGGTTATGATATTTCGAACAGTCACATTGGACGCACCTTCGCGTTGCTGCGAATGTTGAACTACATCATCAACGCTAAGGCTTTGTTCATTTAATTTTTGTTCTAACCATTTCAGCGCGGGAGTGATATGTGGGTCTTGATCGCGTAATCGTTTCGCAAGTTGTGCAGCAAAAACTTCCGATAAAGGGGCTGATGAACGCGTTTGGAGCTCAGCTAATAAAACAGTATCAGCGCTGCCGGACACCATAAGACGGTCAGTAAGCTGATCCGCATCATCACGGTCAATGCGCCCAACAGAAATTTGGTCAACAAGTCGACGTAAATTTTCAATTAATACTATACGCAGCGTAATCGCGACGGCCCATAGTTCGCCAATGGTGAGAATATTGATGGTTTGATAGGCTTTTATAAACTTACAAAGGCTCTGCTCGTCAAAATGACTATCCGTGTGGGCAACATACGCCCACGCCAAACCAAAAACTCGTGGATACCCCACGAAAGGGCCACTGGCTAGCTTTGGTAATTGGCGATAAAAACCATCTGGTAGATCATCTCTGACTTCACGAATTTGTTGCTCAATTAAATGATAATTATCCAGTAGCCATTCCGCCGCAGGAACGACACTGTGCCCTGCAGCCAATGCTTTGGCGTTAGCATGATAGGCCGCCAACAATACTGATGCATTTTGTTTGAGACGAACCTGTAATGATACAACTCTGGCAGTTGATTTTGACACTTCTTGTGCTTGAGCCAAACTGATTGCATGCTGCTCTAATCGCTCAACTCCGAAGAGTTCTTCGCGAACAGGCTGAACACTATTCCACGGTGGTTTTGCAAGTTGAGAGCAAAATAGTGAAGAAATGATATTTGACATAGTTGTCCCTAATTCTCTGCTGATTGGTGATCGCTAATTGAGAGTACTATTTTTAAAATGAGCTCATGTGTGTGAACAGCTTAACTTTCAGAGCCATACTTTCTGTGTTTCATTAGAGATAATGTAACTGGAAAATTTCTATGATTCGGTACGACAACGCACATAGTCACTATCTGTTGCGATATAGCGCAGAGCATTGTCTGCTATTTATAAATAGCTGATGTTTTTTGGTAACTATTCACCGCTGCAAAATAGCATTGACAGGATGACTGTTCGAGGCCAGCTCTGGACAAAATACTAATCTGTCCGCGGTTATAACTTATAATTCCCTGCTGCTGTAAATAACCTGCCGCAATCGTCACTGCACTGCGCCTTACACCCAGCATTTTCGCTAACAACTGATGTGTTAACTGCAGATGATCTGAATGAGTACGATCCTGTGTCATTAATAGCCATCGAGCAAGGCGTTGCTTCACTTCATGAGCGTTATTACATGCGCCCGTTTGAGCGAGTTGTTGCATCACCACGTAGAGATAATTAAGTATTAATTTTCTCACTAGCGGATTGCTTTCTAACCTGTGATTAAATTTTGCGGCGTCCATTCGTAGCGCACGTCCTGAACTTTGGACGATCGACTTCATAGCAGCGTTTGAGTTTTCAAGCGCAAGCGTGGCACCTAGCATGCCCTCATTACCAATTAATCCCATCGCAAAAGACTGTTTTTCGACAACCTCGATAAGTAATGAAATACAGCCCGTTACTGGAAAATAAACATATTTTATCGCTTCATCAGCAATATTGAGTGTTTCGCCAAAAAACAGCTCTACTGGCGTGCAATTTTCAACAAACCATTGGTATTCGAGTCTAGGTAAATAGTTTAATAAATGATTGCTTACAACTGGTAAGGTGCACGTTGCAGTCACTCAGGCCTCCAATGGATAAATCCATATATCAAAGAACGTAATAGTTATTGATAACTTGGACTAACCGTCGTTTTTCGTCTGTGCGCTACAGCGCTATACTTGAAGTGATGCTAATTTAAATAAACGGGGAAGCTAATCGAGGTGAGAGTCTGTGCTAATTGCAGACCACAAAAAGCAAAAAACCAGTAACATCGCTGTTACTGGTTTTTATAAGATGGTGCGGTTGGGGGGACTTGAACCCCCACGCCCGAAAGCACTACCCCCTCAAGGTAGCGTGTCTACCAATTCCACCACAACCGCATTGTTAAAGCTTTCGCTTTAGGTGTTAAACATATGATTTATTTGAGGATGATAAATCGTTTAACGATACTTTTAATAAGTATTAATTTGGTACGTCAGATTTCTCTTTCGTTGATGTTACTGGAACATCGTCAGCTGCAGGAGCAATTGTTTCAACTGCTGGTGCTGCTTCTAGGTTTTCCCACTCATCAGTCTTTTTGATCTGACCTGCAGTTAAGTTACCTAGTACAATACTTAGCACAAAGAAAACACTGGCTAAGATTGTAGTTGTTTTTGTCATAAAGTTACCTGCACCTGACGAACCGAAAACGGTTGCAGAGGCACCAGCACCAAATGATGAACCCATGTCCGCGCCTTTACCTTGTTGAATTAAAACCATACCAACAAGCGCTAAAGCAACAACTAAATAAACTACTAATAAAATTTCGTACATCTTATACGGTCCCTTTTGCACTTTCGCAGATTGCAGTAAATAACTCTGCTTTTAGACTAGCGCCACCAATCAGGCCGCCGTCTATATCTGGTTGTGCAAATAATAATTCGCTATTTTTTTCATTTACGCTGCCACCATAAAGAATGGTCAGCCCTTGTGCTAAATCACTACTGTTAGCAGCAATTTTATCACGGATAAATTTGTGCACATGTTGTGCTTGTTCAGGCGATGCAGTCTTACCTGTGCCAATGGCCCAAACGGGCTCGTATGCTATCACAGAATCTTTCAGTGCTGCTAGACCTAATTTATCAATTACTGCATCAATTTGTGCAGCAACGACTAATTCAGTTTGACCTTGTTCGCGTTGCTCTTCACTTTCACCAACACATAAGATAGGTGTTAAACCCACTTGTTGTGCACGAGCAAACTTAGCTGCAACAGTGTCATTGCTTTCGCCGTAGATACTACGACGCTCAGAGTGACCAACTAACGTATATTGGCAACCTAAATCTTTAATTAATTGCGCATCAACTTCACCAGTAAATGCACCCGGTTCATTTTCAGAAACCGTTTGTGCGCCAGTTGTTACACCTGTTGCTGTTAGCATAGGTAACAATGGGTAAGGTGGAAATACCACAACGTCTATCTGATCTGATTTTACGTTGTTGATAGCGTCAGATAATTGCTGTACTAACTCTTTCGAGCCGTTCATTTTCCAATTGCCTGCGACCATTGGCTTGCGTATTGCCATTTTTCCACTCCACATTAGAAAGCGGGCGAGATAGTAACTCGACTCGCCCAAAGTTACAAGAGGTTATTGTTCTTAATCAGTTTGTTTGCTCATAGATTCGACAACTGCAGCAATTTTTTGTGCACTATCAAGGACTATTTTCTCTTCTTCGGCTTCTACCATCACGCGAACAACCGGCTCAGTGCCAGATTTACGTAATAACACACGGCCTTTACCAGCAAGTTGTTTTTCAACATCAGCAACCGCAGCAATAACCTCTGGTGCAAGTGTTGGATCTGTGCCCGCTTTATAGCGCACATTAATCATCTTCATCGGGTATTTAACAAACCCTGCGCCAAGATCTTTTAGCGTACGATTTTGCGCCACCATAGCAGCCAAAACTTGTAGGCTTGAAATGATGCCATCACCGGTGCTGATCAAATCCAGATTCAATACATGCCCTGAGCTTTCACCGCCGATTTTCCAGCCTTTTTCTTGTAGTAATTCCATTACATAACGGTCACCCACTTTACTGCGAGCAAACTCAATACCTTTCGCTTTAAGCGCGTTTTCAAGACCCATATTAGACATTACCGTGCCAACAACACCACCGCCTAACATGTCATCATTGGCAGCTTGGCAGGCAATAATGTAAACAATATCATCACCATCAAAGACACGGCCATTGTGATCGACCATCATTACACGGTCGCCATCACCATCATAGGCAATGCCGACATCAGCATTATGTTCTAATACTTTGCGTTTTAATGCATCAACATGGGTAGCACCGCACTCTAGGTTGATGTTTACACCATTTGGCTCGCAAGCATGGCTGATTATCTGCGCGCCTAATTCACGCATTACTGATGGTGCGATATGATAAGTTGCACCATTGGCACAATCTAATACAATCTTTAAACCTTCTAACGACAGGCCTTGTGGGAATTGGCTTTTACAAAACTCAATATAACGGCCATCAGCGCTTTCTAAACGGCGGGCTTTACCTAGCTTATCAGATGCTACACAGGTCATTGGTTCATCAAGCATTGCTTCAATTTGTAGCTCTACTTCATCAGCTAACTTCAAACCTCGGCCACAAAAAAACTTAATGCCGTTGTCATGATATGGGTTATGAGATGCACTGATCACAATTCCAGCTTCAGCACGAAATGTTTGCGTTAAATACGCAACGGCTGGCGTCGGCATCGGGCCAAGTAACACCACATCGATACCTGCGGCGATCAAACCTGCTTCAAGTGATGTCTCTAACATATAACCAGAAATGCGAGTATCTTTACCAATAATGACTTTCTTAGTGCCATTTTTTGATAGTACCTTGCCTGCAGCCCAACCTAATTTAAGTGCAAATTCTGGTGTAATTGGGTATTCACCCACCATGCCACGTACACCATCGGTGCCAAAATACTTTCTTTCTTTCATTTTTAAATTCCTTGTTCGCAAGCTTGCCACACGCCAAGCACATCTGCGGTTTCTTTTACATCATGTACACGAATAATTTTTGCGCCATTTTGCGCTGCAATTAATGCCCCTGCTAAACTGCCAGCAAGGCGCTCGTTTGTTTGTCTATTTAATAAGTTGCCAATCATTGATTTGCGCGATAGTCCTGCTAAAACAGGTAAACCAAAGTGGTTAAATTCATTAAACCGCGCCAGTAATTGGTAGTTGTGACTGAGGGTTTTACCAAAGCCAAACCCGGGGTCTAAAATAAGTTGCTGGCGCTGAATACCCGCTGTTTTACAGGCATTGATCCGCTGTACAAAAAAATCATTTATATCACTGAATAAATCATCGTAATGTGGAGAGTTTTGCATACTTCGAGGTTGGCCTTGCATGTGCATTAAACACACCGCAACGTCTGGATACTGAGCAACTGTTACCAGTGCGTTTGGCTCTTGTAAAGCACGCACATCATTAACAATATCAGCACCAGCTAGAATAGCTTGACGCATTACTTCACTTTTACTGGTATCAATCGAAATGATGCAATCATTAACGGCGCTATCACTGTGAGCACGAATTGCCTCGATTGCGGGTATTACTCTGGCTAATTCATCCTCAAGGCTAACATCAGGCGCACCAGGACGTGTTGATTCGCCACCAATATCTAATATGGTAGCACCATCTGCGAGTAACTTTTGAGCTTGTATGACAGCGCTGTCTGTTTGATAGTAGCGCCCGCCATCTGAAAAAGAGTCAGGAGTGACATTCAAGATCCCCATTATAACTGGGGTGTCGAGGTGTAAACTGCGACCTCTAGGTAACTTAACTGTGGTCATCTATCACCTTCAATACATCCATTGCATTGATATATATACTTTATTTAACCAGTTACAAAAAAGCCCCGACAATCGGGGCTTTTCGTTTAGCTATTTTAACTGTTATTCAGCTTTATCATCAAGATTTGTTTCATCTTTTTGAGCTGGCTTGTCGTCTTTTTCAGCAACTGGCTCTGCTTTGCTCTCTTCAACTGCTGGTTTTTTATCAGCAGTATCACGGCGGTCATGCGCATCACGTGGTTCACGTACAGGCTGACGTGCCATTAGATCATCAATTTGCTTAGCATCAATCGTTTCATATTTCATTAATGCATCTTTCATTGAATGCAGAATATCAATATGATCTTTCAAGATTTGCTCAGCGCGTTGATAGTTGCGATCTGAGAACAAACGAACTTCAGCATCAATTACTTTTGCCGTTTCATCCGACATGCTCATGGCACGACCACCGCCGCCACCCATGTACATCTCATTTTGATCTTCAGCGTATAGTAATGGCCCTAATTTTTCACTTAGGCCCCACTGTGTAACCATTTTACGCGCAATGTCAGTAGCACGTTCAATATCGTTACTAGCACCAGTAGTTACTTTATCTTCACCATAAATCAGCGCTTCAGCAATTCGGCCACCATATAAGCTTGAAATCATTGATTCCAATAGCTCTTTAGAGTGACTAACACGGTCTTGCTCTGGTAAATACATCGTTACACCAAGGGCACGGCCACGTGGAATAATCGATACTTTATAAACAGGATCGTGCTCTGGTACTATGCGGCCAACAATTGCATGTCCGGCTTCATGATACGCAGTCATTTCTTTTTCTTTCTCGCTCATCACCATGGTCTTGCGCTCTGCGCCCATCATGATTTTATCTTTAGCAGCATCAAATTCAGCCATGCTAACAACACGTTTATTACCACGTGCAGCATATAGAGCCGCTTCATTGACTAAGTTTGCAAGATCAGCACCAGAAAATCCCGGTGTACCACGCGCAATAACAGAAGCTTCTACGTTATCGCCTAATGGCACTTTTCGCATATGTACTTTAAGGATCTGTTCACGGCCACGGATATCAGGTAAGCCAACCACTACTTGGCGGTCAAAACGACCAGGACGAAGTAATGCTGGATCAAGTACATCTGGGCGGTTAGTCGCGGCAATAACGATAATACCTTCATTGCCTTCAAAGCCATCCATCTCTACTAGCATTTGGTTAAGTGTTTGCTCACGCTCATCGTGACCACCACCCATACCTGCGCCACGTTTACGGCCTACGGCATCAATTTCATCGATAAAGATGATACATGGCGCTGCTTTTTTCGCTTGCTCAAACATATCACGAACACGCGAAGCACCCACACCAACAAACATCTCAACAAAGTCTGAACCTGAAATCGTAAAGAATGGTACTTTCGCTTCACCAGCAACGGCCTTAGCAAGCAAGGTTTTACCCGTACCTGGAGGACCAACCATTAATACGCCTTTAGGAATACTACCGCCAAGTTTTTGGAATTTAGATGGATCACGTAAGAAATCAACAAGCTCTGTTAGATCGTCTTTAGCTTCATCACAACCGGCAACATCTGCGAAGGTGGTTTTAATTTGGTCTTCACTCATTAAGCGTGCTTTACTCTTGCCAAACGACATAGCACCTTTGCCACCGCCGCCTTGCATTTGACGCATGAAGAAAATCCATACCCCAATTAGTAATAACATTGGGAACCATGAAATTAAGATGCTCGCTAAGAATGATTGCTCTTCTGGCTTCACACCTTTTACATTCACATCACTTTTTAATAAGTCATTAAGAATGTCTTTATCATAAATAGGCATGATCGTTTGAAAGCGATCGCCATTGGTTTTAGTGCCAGTAATTGTGCCACTGGTACTTTCGATTGCCACTTCTTGTATAGCGCCACTTCGGGCATCTTTTACAAATTGACTGTAACTAGTTTGACGGTCTGTTTGATCGCCACCATTAAAGCTCTGAAATACTGACATTAGCACAACTGCAATGACCAGCCAGAGTATTAGATTTTTCGCCATATCGCTCAAGGGGTTAACCTCTTGTATCCAATTAATTTAAATTCAACTAAACGCCTGACAACTGTACTACAGTTTGTAGCCTGTCGCTACTATATATACTTCACGTGATCGCGCACGTGAGGCGTCGGGTTTACGGATTTTTACAGTTTTAAAGCTATCACGCACTGTTTTTAAGAATTCATCAAAGCCTTCACCTTGGAATACTTTAACAACAAATGCACCATTTTTCTTTAAAACTTGGCTACACATATCTAATGCTAATTCCACTAAATACATGCTTCCAGCTTGGTCAACGGAGCTATTACCACTCATGTTTGGTGCCATATCAGAGAGCACCACATCAACATTTTTACCATTAATGCGATTTAATAACGCATCTAAAACAGCTTCTTCTCGGAAATCTCCTTGCAAAAAATCAACGCCGGCCAATGAATCCATAGGTAATATATCACAAGCGATCACCTGCCCTTTATCGCCTACTTTTTCTGCTAAATACTGTGACCAGCTTCCCGGCGCAGCTCCCAAATCAACAACAGTCATGGCTGGGCGTAGTAATTTATCTTTATTTTGGATCTCGTCGAGTTTAAAAATCGCACGAGAGCGCCAACCTTTCTTTTGTGCCTCGTGAACATAAGGATCATCAAAATGTTCCTTCAACCATCGCTGTGAACTGGCCGAAAGTTTCTTATTCGTCATAAATTAACACGCAACTAATTAGTAATATTCTCTAGATGGCGTTAGAATACCCTTAATTCAAGCCATATTCAGCAAAATTTGTAACAACATGAAATTATCGAACAAACAAAAGCAGTTTTTAAAAGGTCAAGCACACTCTCTAAAACCAGTTGTACTTCTTGGTTCTAACGGTTTAACTGAAGGTGTATTAGTTGAAATTCAAAGCGCTCTAGAAATCCACGAACTTATTAAAGTAAAAGTACCTACTGATGATCGTGAGACTAAAGCACTGATTTTTGAAGCTATTATTCGTGAAACCGGTGCTGAGAAATTACAGTCAATCGGCCACACCCTTGTGCTTTATCGCCAAAGCGAAGAAAAGAAGATCCAATTACCACGTAATTAATTTTCTATTCCGCTATAAAAAAACCAGCAATTGCTGGTTTTTTTATATCTGCGACGCAACTGCAATAAATTGTAAATAAATATATTACATTGCTCAAAAATTCATCTTCATATCACTCAACTGATAACCTTGCGCTTCGCTTTGTAAGATAAAATAGCGGTTAAATTCAGTTTCAGGCATCTTTTCAACATCTATTTGCGCTATTAATTTTGCCAATTCTGGCGTGGTATTACTATGGCCTACAATCACCACTACGCCATCTTGCGCTAAAACAGTGTGTTTAAATGCGGCTAAGTCACGAGGGTCGTAGCTTTGAATTGTAATATTAAAATGTTCAGCAATAGGAGTTGCGGTCTCGATAGTGCGATTATAGTCCGTACTAAAAACTGCTGTTGGCTGGACTTTACTAAGCAGACTCACTAACTGCTGCGCCCGTTGCTTGCCGGCATCCGTAAGATGGGGATCGTTGCCTGTTAATTTTTCACTATGGCGAAACAAAAAAATACTTTGCGGTGCTGCTGTTAAATTCGCAGTAAACAGTAATATTAAGCTCGCTAAAATATAGTTCATTTGTCTTCCTCTTTATACATTGCTAGTTGTTGTGAGCGTTTGAATAGCAACACACGATCAATAAACTCTGTCGTTAATTCATTAATGATACCGGTTTCGGCGTTAAGGATCAGACTGAAACCTATGTTTAAGTGCGGTATTACTACAAGGTCACTGCGATATCCTTGCACCCAGCCGCTATGATAGTAAATGGTTTCATTATCATATTCGTAAACCCGCCAGCCTAAGCCATAATAGGCCTCGCTAAGGTGCTTTTTCCACACTCGACGCCGTAACTCTTTTTTTGTATGCGTATAAGGACGAGTTTGACTGGCTAACACTGCACTGGATAATACCGTTGGGTAATATCCTAACTGCGCTTTTAACCAAATAGCCATATCACTGGCACTAGCATTAACGCCGGCTGCGGGAAGTACCTTGTAATAATTTTTTTTCAATTTTGCGGTATGCCAGCGTTTGCGCCCTCTTACATGGGGATGAGCATAATTATCATCTGTTACCATCGCTGTATAACCCAGGCTTGCATCATTCATATTTAATGGTGAAAATATAAATTCACTCATCCACCGAGAGTAATCCAATTTAGTACTGCTTTTGATCACTTCAGCAATTAAGCTAAACATCACATTTTGATAGCCATAGCACTGCCCTGGCTGGCAAATAGGTTCCACACTCAACAACTTTTGCACTATATCAGGGTAACTCATTCTTGATTCAATCAAGTTATCATACGCATTAGGTACTAAACCGCTGGAGTGACTGAGTAAGTGAAAAACTTTTAAATTATTTTTGTAATCCGTATTGGCGAAGGCTGGAATAAATTTACTGACAGGGTCGTCTAAAGAAAACTTCCCCTCATTGGCTAACTTTGCACTGAGTGAGCCTGCAAACGTTTTAGATACCGATGCTAAGCGAAACCGAGTATGGGCATTGACTGCTAAGCCCTTATTTAGCTTTGTTACCCCAAACCCTTGTATATGCGTATCATCAGGGCCATTAACTATCGACAACGCAGCCCCTGGGATCCCTTTGCTTTTTAATTTATGTTCGAGATGTTGTGTGTAATCATTGACAAATTCTTGCCACTGTTGCTCGCTGGCATGAACCTGCGATTGAAATAACACTAACGTGATAACGAAAAAAAAGGAGTTGATTAACGACACAAAGGACTTCATTTTTTATTATTTTTATCTAGATTAAGACATTCTTAGCTTTATAATACCATGAAGTTTTATTAAGACTAACGTACAATATTCCGATTATCGAGCTTTCAAAGGGTTTTACAGTGTTTATACGTTATTTATCAATAGTTTTTTTCACTTTCATTACAACAGCTTGTGTGACTGCGCCGCCACCTGCTGCGCCTTTAGAAATGCCACTCAAGCCGCAATTAAAAAGCCAAAGCTATCAAGTAGCCTATGAAACCGAACATGCTTCACCGAAAGTAAAATCAGTACAATTACCAGCGCATAAAATTACTCGTAACCAAACTGTGCAAGTTATTGCCGATAAAGCAAGTGTCACGGATACCCTATTTAAACAAATAACTGATGCATTAACGACTATGAACTTACGTGTCGTTGATCAAGGTAATAGTGATTATACCCTAGCTATACACCAGCTAGAGCTCAACTTTATTGAAGATACCGAATATCAAATACAACCACCAAATAAAGCGTATCCTTTATTTGCGCAAATAACACAACTGTATCCGATCCAACAATGCTCAACCATCAATGCAGAGGTTAGCATGCGCCTGATCCATCGTGCATCGGGTGATGTAGTGTGGTTTGGAAAATCCTCAATCGACAGTGCGAGCTTCCATCGCGAACCACTTATTTACAGCTTCAGTGATGAACAAGTGATCAGTAATGAACTTGAAGTAGCCACTTTTATCCATCAACAAAATACTGATCAAGCACGTCTTGCCCGCGCCAATCAGGAGATCAGTATACCAAGCTATAAAACCATTTCAAAAATGACCAGCTTAACTAAACTTCAAGGACCGTGTAATCGCACTGAAGTGAGTGCTCTAACACCAATGATGCACTATTATCTAAGTAGTATTTTGATCGATAAAATAAAAGTACACTAAGTCAATGTCCACAGAATGACTACTGGCTACAATTTTTTACAGATCAAAGGAACTCTTTGACAATATAATACACTTAACAACTGCTTAATTTATTTGGATCATGGATGCAACGTAAACAACACACTCTACAGAAACTACTGTTATTACTGATCAGTGTGAGTTTATGGAGCACCTCTAGCAATGCCAGTAATCGCTATTATGCTGATAACACCTTAGAGCCAACCTCAGGCTTTGCTTGGGATTGGAGCGCGGGTGCGGGCTATTATGTTGAAGATTCTTATCTAGTTGGAATGGATTCTTACAGTGACGGTCTAGAACTTGATATTAACCTTGCTGTTTCTTACGAACGCTTTTATTTAGATATTGATCACAGCCAACTCAGTGGCGGCATCATTATTGGTTATAGCATCATCAATAAGTATAATTGGGATCTTGATATTCTTGGTACCAATATGCAAGCTGGGTTTGATGAAACAGGACTCGACTTTTATAGCAGTGGGGTGGTGCCTGAACTTAAAGGTATACGAACCAGAAAAAGTGACTTTGATACCGGCTTACGCCTTACCCGTCGCTTTGAAAACTCACAGATTTCCTTTGAATACTTACATGATATTTCTAATGCTCATAATGGTTGGGTCGTAAATAGCTTTTTTAGCCATATTTTACCGTGGCAAAACTGGGAGTTTCGCACCGGTGTTGGCATTAGCGCTTACTCAGCAGATTTCAGCAATTACTATTTTGGCATAACATCAGAAGAAGCCACCGCTACTCGTGCTGTCTATCAAACAGACGGCGCAATGAGTATGATTTTTGAATTCCACGCCGAGTACCCACTTAATCGACACTGGGTATTTTTAGGTGGCTGGCTGTCAACCTGGTTTTCAAGTGAAATTTCCAACAGTCCCATTGTATCTCAGGGTTATCAGCATAAAGCCATGGTAGGCGTGCGCTATGTATTTTAAAACCACAGTAATTTTATTACTGTTACTAAACGCAAAACAAATACTAGCCAATGGTGAAGAACCGCATGACAGTAGTTTAATTGCGTTGCCCGACACCTGTGTTGCACTGCGTGAAGGACGCAGTTGCTATGCTGATATAGAGCTAAGCTGGCAACAAACTAGCATCGGTAATTACTGTTTACGTGATGCAACATCGAAGCATATTATGCAATGCTGGCTTAGACAAAATAGCGGAAAGTTAAATTATGCTTTTGATTCTGTTGAAAGCATTTCATTTGAGTTAATAAACAGCGATACCGGTAAGATCATTGCATCAACACAAGTACAGTTGCAATGGGTGTATCAAAATCGCCAAAAGAAACGCCGCTGGCGGCTTTTTTAAAACGAGATAAAGCATGGATAATTACGGCACAATATTACTTGTTGAAGATGACGGCTCTTTAGCCCAGTGGGTGGCGGAGTATTTAACTGAGCAAGGCTACACAACTCATATTTGTGAGCGAGGCGACCAAGTTGTCAGTCATGTAAAAGAGCTCAAGCCTGACTTAATTTTACTCGATATTATGCTCCCCGGCCAAGACGGTATTAGTGTCTGTCGTGAACTACGTCAATTTTACCAAAGCCCTATTATTATGCTAACCGCTCGAGACGAAGAAATGGACGAAGTGATTGGTCTTGAAGTCGGTGCCAGTGATTACATAATGAAACCGGTCAGGCCGCGTGCATTGCTTGCGCGGATCAAAGCGGCACTGCGCGCCAATAACGACAATTCGGAGTCGCAAACGGATGATACCATTATTCAAGTTGGCTCTTTAAAAATTGATACACAATCTCGCAACGTTTTTATTAATAATATTGATCAAGGAGTTTCCAGCGCCGAGTACTTATTACTGCATTATTTAGCCTGTAACGCCGGGCAGGTTGTGTCGCGAGATGCTGTATTCAAAGCAACCAAGGGTCGTGAATACGATGGCCTTGATCGTAGTGTCGATGTGCTTATTTCTGCACTGCGCAAAAAGTTTAATGATGATCCGCAGCAACCTGAAAAAATTAAAACAATTTGGGGGCGAGGCTATTTACTCGTCGCAAGCGCTTGGTGATCGCCGCTAAGGTATACTGGCAAATGCTATGAAAAAGTTTTATCTCTCCTTATTAGCCAGTGCCCTGCTCTCGATCGTAATATTAGGTTGGTTAATTGATGCTTTTAGTCAGCAAACTCATACCTCGCAGGATGAGTTTGGCTTTCAAAGTAAACTTTTAATGGGCTTCAGCCAGCAAATTGCCAGCCAACCCTTCATGCAAAGAGCAGACTACACCGCCTTACTTGCACAACAGTTTTCGTTGGGATTAAGTTATCGAGCCACGCAATCTTTAGCGCTGCCACCATCACTGCTAGAAGAGATCAATGCTGAAGGCGGACTGATTTTAGAAGATCAAGAAGGGTATTACCTACTCTACAGTAATGATTTGCTTGCGCCTTTTCATCTTAAATTACGTTTGGAAAAATCCCACGAACAAGATCAACAAAATGATATGTTACTTACCTTAATGTTTTACGCTGGGTTATGTGTGTTTATGGGGTTTATTATTGCACCATTAGCTAAACGACTAGGCGTGGTTAATGACGCAGCTAAAAAGTTTGCCAGTGGCGACTTACATGCTCGCATTCGGGTATCCCATTTCACTTACATTAAAGATGTTGAGCTTACTTTTAACCGCATGGCAAGCCAAATCGAAAAATTACTCGATGAAAATAAACTGATGGCCTCGAGTTTATCTCATGATATACGCACCCCCATTGCCTGCCTACGATTTGGCTTAGATGCGGCACTAGATAGTCATAACGAAGAAAAAATAAAACATTATTTAAATCGTATGGAAGCTGATTTAGACCAAATGGAATCAATGTTGAAAAGTTATTTAGCATTTGCCACGCTTGAGCAAAAAGCCAACCAACTGACCTACTCACACACTGAGTTAAACAGCTACCTAAGCACCCTAATACAGCAACTAGAGCCTAAGTTAGTACAGCAACAACTTGATTTACAGCTTATCTGTCATGATAATTCTCATATTTATGCAGATTTACATTGGTTAGCTCGCGCAATCACTAATCTGCTTAGCAATGCCTGTGACTTTGCCAAACAAAAAATTATTCTCACGGCATCGATTAAAGAGCAAACACTTATTATTACCGTTGAGGATGATGGCCCAGGTATCGAAGAGCAAAATTGGCACAAAGTTTTTAGCCCTTTTTTTCAAGAACAGAGTCATCGCAATCGGGCCGATCAAAGTTATGGCCTAGGACTTGCCATTGTTGCTAAAGTAGCTGATTGGCATCATGGCAGTGTAAGCGTAAATCGTAGTAAACACCTAACGGGGGCATGCCTTACCCTTAAAATACATAACCCGGAACAGTTGTAACTTTTATGTTACAGTTTACAGCATCATAAACCACCTCATTATGATTAGATAACAATAACTTAAACAAACAATGTTAACAGCATTGGCATTCTAAATTTTGTAAATACAGTCATGCGTTAATTCTGCACGGCTGCAGCTAAAAATAAGGGCTTTTTATTTTTTAACATTTACAGTAGATTGTCAGCGCCGTCACTATATAGAGAAGAAAAAATAATTATGAGCGCAGTCAGAGGGGAGTTTAGCTCCCGTTTTGGATTCATTATGGCCGCAGCAGGATCTGCAGTAGGTCTTGGTAATATTTGGGGTTTCCCTACACAAACAGCTAGCAATGGAGGCGCAGCCTTTTTAATTGCTTACCTTGTATTGGCATTTTGTTTGGCTTACCCAGCACTGATGGCAGAACTAACGATTGGGCGCCATGGTCAGGCCAATGCGGTTAGTTCATTGCGGAAAATTTCAAATAACCCGTTCCAAAAACGCTTTGCGTTTGTGGTCGGTTTTGGCGGTATCATATGTGCCGGACTGATCCTCAGCTTTTATGCCATTGTCGCCGGTTGGATGATCAGTGCCACTCTAGAGCCCATTGCGACTTTAGTGGGCAGTGAGAGCTCTTCAACTTGGTTAAGTGAACAGTCACTCTCTAGAAACCTTATATTTACAGCTGGGTTTATTATTCTTACTGTCGCAATCATTAGCCGCGGAGTAGAAAACGGCATTGAAAAGTGGTCGAAACGCTTAATGCCCGCACTGCTGACTATTTTATTTGCACTGATTGTTTATGTGCTGATGCAAGAAGGTGCTATGACAGGCCTTAAAGCCTATTTAGTACCTGATTTTAGCTCTATTTTAGACCCTGAATTACTTGTTAGTGCACTGGGGCAAGCATTCTTTTCATTGTCATTGGGCACCAGTGTGATGATCATTTATGGCTCCTACATTAGTAAAAAAGAAAATTTAGTCTCACTTGGCGCCTACGTTACCCTTATTGATGTGTTTATTGCTTTTGTTGCTGGGTTACTAATTATCCCTGCGATGTACGTTGCGCAGGCACAAGGGGTGGAAATATTCTCAGCTACTGGAGAGTTGCTTTCTGAAGACACTTTAGTATTTCAAGTATTACCCGCTCTTTTTGATGGCATGGGCACCATTGGTTTATTCGTTGGCTTTGCCTTTTTTGCATTGATGAGTATAGCTGCACTGACATCGTCTATTTCAATGCTTGAAGCACCGGTTTCGTATGCGGTAGAGCGCTTTGATCTTGGCCGTGTAAAAGCCACTTGGTTAATAGGAACGATTATAGCATTGGTGAGCTTTACGATAGTCCTGAACTTTAATGCGCTGTTTGGTTTAGTTATTGCGCTCACAACTAAATTTGGTCAGCCTATTCTTGGTTTAATGTGTTGCTTGTTTGTCGGCTGGATTTGGTATCGCAACTCACTATTAAACGAAATACAACAAGGCTGCCCAGAAGTTGCTACCAGCCTATTTTGGAAAATATGGCCATGGTATATTAAATTCATTTGCCCAATTGCAATTGGTTTAGTGTTTGTCAGCTCGCTATTAGGCTAACTCAAAAAACCGCTCTTTACACGGAGCGGTTTTTTAAAATCATATCTTGATGTGCAATACCATCTTCTAAATAAGGCTCGCCAATACACTGAAAACCCAGCGACTGATAAAACGCGAGTAAATAGGTTTGCGCGCCAATGTATATATCCTTGTTCGGCCAATGCGTAAAGCAACACTGGATCGCCTCTTTAACCAATAACACTGCCAACCCCTTACCCCGTTGTGATTTTTCAACCAGCACGCGACCAATAGCGCTGTACTGCTCATTTTTCTCATAACAACGTGCGTATGCAGCTAATTGTTCAGCCTCGAGCCAATAGAGATGCTGAGTTGTTGCAGTGCAATCGATATCGTCTAATTCAGGGTATGGGCATTGCTGCTCAACTACAAATACATCGACCCGCGTGCGCATGATAGTAAACAGTACCTGCGCAGACAGTTGAGAAAATGGTTTTGTTGTTAATCGCATAAAAACTCCTAACATAAAAAAAGCCCAGTCAATACTGGGCTACTTATTACGCTTAGCTAACTAACCGAGCTCTGAATAGCTAGGCAAGCAAACGTTCTAATTGATCACATAAATGCGAAAGATTAACGTGATCATGTTCAATCGTCAGGTCAACATAGCCATCACCACGAAAACCACGGTCAAGCTCAATTAAAACATGAGTTTTATGAGCTTCAGGCACAAACGATAGTTCAATCTCTTGAATACCGAACAAGCTACGGCTATTTGGTTTATATTCCAGCTCTTGATAACAACCAGAGACAGAGTTAAACGTACTAGCACGTAAGAAGCCCTTTTCAACATCCGCTTTTACCAAGCTAAAACCCAGTTTATCCATCGCTTGCATAAAAGTAGTTACGGCATCATTTGGATAAATATGAAGATGATCTTTATCCGTAGGATCAAGTGCTAAATCAATATCTAAACCTGTTTCAAGCCACACATGTGATTGGTTATAACCGGCGTTGATTTCGGTGATCGGTGTTTCTGAATGTAAGCGCGCTTCAAACGGAATGTGTTTTTGTTGACCAGGTTCAATTGTACCAATATCGGTTATACGCCACTTATCAATAATATGATTGGTAAAATAAGCACCGTCTTCACCTTCCACTTTTACGCGCGTCATTAATGCTAAATCAAGACCTGTTATTGCTTGGCTAACATCCCCTGCGGTGATCACTATTTGGGCATTAAATAGTTGCCCAGGTTGTAAATGCTCAGTTTCAAGCACGGTATCTACTGTTGCTGCACCAATACCGACTGATGCAAGAATTTTTTTAAACATCTATTTCTCCTTAAGCTTAATTCACCTAAACCTGAATCACGCTTAAATTCCTTTGTTACTGCATCTTAACCATATTTAAAAGCTGCTGTCAGTGAAAAAATAACTATTTTTTGAGTTTTTAGCAGAATAATTAACTAAACGAGTGTTTTTCATACACAGGTATATCTCTATGCGCGCAATTTATATGCATAATATACACGAATGATTTTCAAAAATGCTGATATTTCGCTACACTAGGTAACCAAATGAAGTGATATTAAGAATTATGGAACTATTATATTTTGCTGTCGCATTTGTGTGTGGCTTTGCCGTGTACCAACTTAAACTTCCTCCGCTAATCGGTTTTTTGATTGCTGGCTTTGTACTGAACTTATCTGGCTTTAAAACCACTGAGCTACTTAATACGATTGCTAATTTAGGGATCACGTTATTACTATTTAGTATTGGTCTGAAACTAAAAGTTAGCCATCTTATTAAGCCACAAGTTTGGGCCCCTGCCTCTTTACATATTATTATTAGTAGCGCTATTTTTTGCAGTTTGATGCTGTTCTTAGGCGCACTTTCGTTGCCATTATTTGCAGACCTAAGTTGGCAAAGTGCGTTGCTTGTTGGTTTTGCTTTTAGCTTTTCTAGCACAGTTTTTGCTGTAAAAGTACTTGAAGAACGTGGCGAAATGGCCAGCCTTCACGGCAAAATAGCCATTGGTATTTTGGTTATGCAAGATATCTTTGCAGTGATATTTTTAGCCATCAGCACAGGTAAAATCCCCAACGGTTGGGCTTTTGCGCTATTAGTTGCCTTGCCATTATTACGCCCAGTCATGTTTTGGGTGTTAAATCGTTCTAAACATGGTGAGCTATTACCTTTGTTTGGCTTTTTCTTTGCACTTGTCGTTGGCTATCATGCATTTGAATTTGCAGGCTTGAAAGGTGATTTAGGCGCGTTGATCATCGGTATGATCTTTGCTCCTCATAAAAAAGCCAGTGAGCTTGCAAAATCACTACTTAATTTAAAAGAAATTTTATTAGTTGGGTTTTTCTTAACAATTGGTTTAGGTGCTGATCTGACGCTCAACTCATTACTTATAGCGCTTATTATTGTATTGGTGCTACCAGTCAAAGTTGCCCTGTATTATATACTAACGAATGCCTTTAAGTTACGCGCTCGTACCTCCTTATTGAGTGCATTTACCTTAGCTAACTACAGCGAGTTTGGCTTGATAGTCTGTATGGTTGCTGCCAGTAGCGGGTTAATCACATCTGAGTGGTTGGCTGTTATGGCTATTGCAGTATCAATGACCTTTATCATTGCATCCCCACTAAATAAACGTTCAAACGAAATTTATGTAAAAATCGAAGCTTGGCTCATACGTTTTGAAAGCCCTACTCGCTTAGCAGAAGAACTTCCTGTGAACTTAAATGACACCAAGATTGTTATTTTTGGTATGGGTCGTATTGGCACCGGTGCATATGAAACAATTAACATCACCCATCCTGGCGTTGTAGCTGGAGTAGACATCAAGCCAGAAGTGGTCGAGAAGCATGTTTCACGAGGCCGTAAGGCGCTCTTGGCAGATGCAACCGATCCAGACTTTTGGCAACGGGTAAATCACTCCCATGTAGAGATGATCATGCTCGCGATGCCAAAACATATGCAAAACATTTTTGCTTTGGAGCAATTGCGTGCTTCGGGTTACCAAGGTCAAGTTACTGCCATTGCTAACTATCCAGATCAGCAAAAAGAACTTGAAGATATGGGCGTTGACTCTACTTATAACTTCTATTTAGAGGCCGGTAGTGGCTTCGCTGAGCATGTAAAGCAAAAATTATTTCCATAATATAAATAAAGTTCTCAGCACCACAAAAGGTACTGAGAACTATTTTCATTTAATTTTCATATCCTTATATATAACCGCCTGAAACAACGTCGCAAAAGTCCCCAAATAAGAGTCAAGCGCATTTACAAAGCTTTACATCCAGATTGGCATTTACCCATGAAAAAAGAGTAAACTGCATTTGTTGAGTAATACGTAAGTATCTATTTTTAGCACAAAAAAAGCCTTCTCGTGTTTTTGAATACGTATTTATCGGCATTTTGTCTTTTGCTATTAAATAAGGTTTTTAGATGAAGAATAAGTTTGCTACACAGTTTCAGACAGTGGCGGATGATGTAAATAACCCAAAACTGGTTGAGCTTCAAAATCGTCTTGATGAAATACAAAGAAATGGAATGACAGCGTTAACAATGCGCGCAGTGCTATTTCAAAAAATGCTCGATATATATCAAGTGCCGGAAAATCATTTCTTACGTGATAGCGAAACACCAAGCCGCATCGATGATCCGTCAATTATAAACAAACTTAAACAACTTGGATTTACCAAAAAGCATCAATATCAGATCCATTAGTAAATTATGAGGGCCTACTCCCCTCATTAAATAGGCTGTTTCTTGCCCGTCACAGCCTATTTTCTCACCCTCTTTTGTAATACACTTCACGCATAATCTAGCAAATTAAGTTAATCATGGATCCAGAGCTTTTAAAAACAGCGATCAATACAAAAATGCCGTTTGGTAAATACGCAGGCCGCCCTTTGCTGCTATTACCAGAACCATACTTGGTCTGGTTTAAGCAGCAAGGATTTCCTCACGGCACACTCGGTGCTCAATTAGCAATGATGTATGAAGTTAAACTCAATGGCTTGGAGCAGATGCTCATGCCGCTTTTAAAAACACATAAATAAATTAAAAGTAATAAATTATGGAACTTACTTAGCAAAGTGAAGTCTACTCTTTTGCTACTTGTTGATTTTGGTTTTAACCGCAGAAAAGCGCCTATTAGGCGCTTTTTTTTTGAGTATCAATTTAGCCACAGATATAGCAATAGAAAAGGAGTTACTTACCCTGAACTCTGGTTACTTAGGCAAATAGATTGTAAATTTGGCGCCACCTAATTCTGAATTCGATATCGTACAGCTGCCTTGGTGCCAAGACACTATTTTTGCCACAATGGCTAAACCAAGCCCAAAACCTCCAGTCTTTTTATCGCGACTTTTATCAAGTCGGGCAAAAGGTTTAAACACTGCATCCCATTGTGATTGTTCAATGCCAGGGCCATCGTCTTCGACCGATAAAATTAACTGCCCAGTATTTTCAACTAAGCTAATTCGCACTTCGTGACGAGCATATTTCAACGCATTGCCTACTAAGTTTTGGATACTGCGGGCGATAAAGTGACTGTCACAAGTGTAACTGCATAAAGCTGGTAATTGCATATTGAGTTTTATTTGCGTAGCAAAATCAAGTTTAGTGACAACACTTTCTACTAGCTGCACTAAGTTACATGTTTGCACCGTAAGATTAGGTTGTTGGCTATCAAGGCGAGCATAATCGAGCATTTCTTTAACTAACGACTCTAACTCCACAATATCTAATTGCATGTTATCGATATATTCAAAGGCTTTTTCGTCAGCTACTTTATCCTCAAGCATTGCCAAGGCAAATTTTAAACGTGCCAGTGGCGTTCTAAACTCATGCGATACCGACGATGTAAGTTCTTGTTGAGCGGTTAATAAATGCTGAATACGCTGCTGCATAGCACTTAAGGTGTCGGTAATTGGTAAAAAGAATGATTTCGAGGTGGCGCTCAGCTCAAAGTCTTGTGATCCACCAACGGCTTCACAGGCCAGTCGCAACTTAGCAAAATCACGCCACAGTAAAAAACTCCATAAGCCAACAGGGATCCCAACGACACACAATAATAATAGATAAGGCCAAACGGATGAGAATACTGGCGCAGAAACGGTAATTGGACCCACTTGCAATAATTGCTCATTATCAACAACGATATACCAGATAGCTCGCTGTTGTTGATCAAATAGATAAATATAATTATGTAGGTTAAGTTCTTGTTGTTGTTGTGCGGGCAACATTAGGTCTTGTTTTTGTACTATTTCACTTTGAAAGCGAGTGGCTATTTTAGTAAGCCCTTGCGGGGTTTGCGCTAATAGCCATAGGGATTGACCAAACTCATCATCGAGCGCAATTTGTTGTTGACTGTCTTCATAGGGCCAAAGTTGTTCAATTACCCCACTGACTAAAAACAGGGAAACTATAATATACACATATAAACTTGCAAATAGTTTCCCCATTAATAGTTACATACCCCATGCATCGGAGACAAATAAGTAGCCTTGTCCCCAAACGGTTTTAATACGGTATGGTTTATCGCTGTTATCACCTAATTTTTTACGGATCCGAGATACACGTACATCTACGGTGCGGTCTAATCCATCATATTGGCGACCAATCATGTGTTGATGAACATGTTCACGACTTAGTACTTCACCGGAATTTGAAGCTAATAACCACAGTAATTCAAATTCATGGGAAGTGAGGGTGATTTCGTTATTCTTTAAGCGAACAATACGGCTGGTTTTATCAATACATAAATCGCCAAATTGTAATTCTTCTGGCGCTTTTACTGATGCTTGGCCACGGCGTAATAGCGCATTAATACGGGCAAGCAATACTCTTGGCTCAGCTGGCTTAATAACATAATCATCGGCACCAAGTTCCAAACCAATGACTTGATCAAAGTCTTCACCTTTGGCGGTCAACATTAATATTGGTAAGCTAAATTTATCTCTGACTTGACGACAAACACTAAAGCCATCTTTACCTGGCAGCATCACATCGAGGATCATCAAATCAACCGGATTGTTTTCAAGGTAACTAAACACTTCATCGCCACGGTCTAGCACCGCCACTTCAAGGCCATTATTTTCAAGATAGTCACGGGTTAATTGCTGTAACCCTAAATCATCTTCTACAAGTAAGATCTTTGCCATTTGCAGCTCCAAGATTAAAAAAAGCTCCACGGAGAACGTAATCGGCGCCGAGTTGTTTTAGCGCGAGTGCTCTGTACTTCAATGCGTGTTGTCGCCAGTAATTCATCCGTGTGAGGATTGACTAGGGAGTATATGGTTTCAACCTGAACACGCGCTTTATGATTGAATTCTTCTAAGGTAACCTGTTGCCAACATTGCAGTTGTTGATCTTCGCTGTATAAACAAACGTCCATTTTATAGGGCATATTTAAAGCAAATTTTACATCAACATCGCAAAAGTCTTGTTGTTCGGAAACCACACAGACTTTTGGAGTAACTGTTAATATATCTTTTTTTGCGACAGCTAACTTTGGCCATACCAACAAAAAAATGACGCACGCACCAAGTTGTAAATACTTCATATTAAAAAATATGATCAAACCCTATAAAGGCAGTCAGAGAATACGTTTGTTCAAACAGCGGACTGTCGTCAGCTAAGGCGGAATAATCATAATAAGCCAGATGAAAACGCAATGAGTTGGCTCCATTTAAGGGCCAGCGGGCATCTATTTTAGCATAAGGCTGCCAACTACTGCCAACCTCAATTGCACGAACTGGAGACTCTTTTTCTGTTACGCCATAAAAATATGTATTCAGTGCTGCCGATTTATACCAGATGCCAATAGTCGGCTTAATCTGTAACTCACCAATGTTCTTGTGCATTTGCCACTGCAGTGCACTTCGCCACCCGTCATACACTCCGGATACATCAGCTAATGCCTGCACGGAAAATACATGCTGCTGATAGCTATAATGGTAACTCAGGCCAGCATCGAGTGCCCATTTACGTTTATTAAGCTCACGGATATCTAGACTAGGTTGTTGGATTTGAAGTTCATTTTCACTGTTCGTAAATGAACTTTCTGATCTTAATGCAAAAATGTTACTTGGATGCCAATCAACAAAAAAACGAGTTTCCGAATTAAACTCAGTGACTAAATTAAAGGTATGTGGGGAGTCTTGTATCAGGCTATAGCCTAAGCGACCATTATCAAAAAAGAACTGTTCACCGTAATAAGCTATATCTGGGATCAACACTAATGGTAAATCACCTCCACCAGCTAATGGATTTGTTATGACTCCTAATCCCGTGTTAAGGCTCAAGTGCCACTGCCCTGTTGTTATATCCTGCACAGGCTCAATTTCTGATGGCTGTGCAAAACAAGGTACTGTAAGCCATACAGAGATGCAAAGCGCAGTAAGAATATTAACTATCGACTTCATTGTTGTTATTTATGCCAAAAGAGACAACCCAATATCGTTATCATAGCAAGGTATTAATAACTAATCCCTAGACGATTACAATCATTCACACTTTTGATACATATGGAACGATTCAAGGTAAATAAACTTTACATCTGCGTATTTAGACTCGGCTAAGGAGCTAAGCTATTAACGTTTTTCAGTGATTGAGCAATCTCCCATAATGCATTTAACGCGGCATCTGGTAACTCTTTACGTAATACTGCCAAACCAATCTCAAACCCGGCAGGGGCCTCTTTTTGATCACTGATCACCTGAACGCGATCTTTTAATGGGCTATTATCTAAAACAATTTTTGGCACCATGGCAATGCCTAGCCCTAAACTCACCATTGACACCATAGCTTCATGCCCCGCTACTTGCGCATAGATCTTTGCATTAATACCGTGCTTACGCCACCACAGCTCTAACCTTTGACGAGTAAAACCTTGCTCTGGCACTATAAACTCAAGCTCAGACCAATCTATCTTATCGCCAAACTGGGCCAGTTTTTCAGTGAGCAACGACGGAATACGTGGCGCGATAAATACCAAGGATGAATAACCAATACTGGCAAATGCAATTTGCGTCGGTAATTTATCAGGCTTTGCGGCAATTGCCATGGCTTCGTGTCCGTCAAGTACACGGTTTATTGCCACTGCGGGATCGCCAGTATTAAGCTTTATTTCTATATGTTGATGTTGCAAACGCAGTTGCTCTAATAGTTGATGCAAAAAACTATAAGAGGCAGTTACTGAACAGTAAATGCTTACTTTACCGTAAATAGTTTGCTCAGGATTTTGTACATTTGCTCGAAAACGCTGCCAATTAGCTAACGTAGCCGTTGCATAGTCGATAAACGATTCTCCTTCAGCTGTTAACTTTACACTGCGATTATCGCGACTGAATAATGCGACTCCAACTTCATCCTCTAACTGTTTAATATTGCGACTTAAGGTGGGAGCACTTATGTGGCATAACTCGCTGGCACGGGCAAAATGTAAGGTTTTGGCAAGTGCCAGAAAGTAATGTAATCGTTTATGGTCCATAGTGATCCCAATAGTTAGCGGTTATTAATTAAAGCATTTCATTTTTTGAAACACTTTAATGCAAATATATCATTTTACGCAAGGGTGAAAATTCCTTATGGTGACTTTAAGCAAAGCAGCAAGCGCTTGCATCTAACAAATACGAAATTTATAGGATACTAACAATGGCGAATTATTTTAATACTCTTCCCTTACGCGAGCAGTTAGCACAACTAGCACAATGTGAATTTATGGATCCGGCTGAATTTGCCGATGGTGTTGAAGCACTTAAAGGCAAAAAACTTGTTATTGTTGGGTGTGGTGCACAAGGTTTAAACCAAGGACTGAACTTACGAGATTCAGGTTTAGATGTTGCCTACACATTGCGTGATTCTGCAATCAGCGAACGTCGTCAATCATTTCTTAATGCGTCAGAAAATGGTTTTACTGTAGGTACTTACGAAGAATTGATCCCTACTGCTGATGTTGTGTTAAACCTAACACCTGATAAACAGCATACTGCGGTTGTAAACGCAATCATGCCGATGATGAAACAAGGCTCTACGCTTGCTTATTCTCATGGCTTCAACATTGTTGAAGAAGGTATGCAAGTACGTGATGATATCACTGTGATCATGGTTGCACCTAAGTGCCCAGGCTCTGAGGTTCGTGAAGAGTATAAACGCGGTTTTGGTGTACCAACTCTTATTGCTGTTCACCCAGAAAATGATCCTCAGGGACATGGTCTAGCCCAGGCTAAAGCTTATGCAGCGGGTACTGGCGGTCATCGCGCTGGGGTATTAAAGTCTTCATTTATTGCTGAAGTAAAATCAGACCTAATGGGTGAGCAAACAATTCTTTGCGGCATGTTACAGACAGGCTCAATTTTATGTTTTGATAAGATGATCGAAAAAGGTATAGACGCCGGTTACGCATCAAAACTAATTCAATACGGTTGGGAAGTTGTTACTGAAGCACTTAAATACGGCGGCGTTACAAATATGCTTGACCGTTTATCAAACCCAGCGAAAGTAAAAGCGTTTGAATTAAGTGAAGAATTAAAAGTAATCATGCGCCCGCTTTACAATAAACACCAAGACGACATCATCGATGGTACGTTCTCTCGTGTAATGATGGAAGATTGGGCGAATGATGATGCAAACCTTTTGAAATGGCGTGCAGAAACAGCTGAAACAAATTTTGAAAAAACCCCTGCCGGTGATGTTGAAATCACCGAACAAGAGTTTTTTGATAACGGTATCTTGATGGTTGCAATGGTGAAAGCCGGTGTAGAATTAGCGTTTGAGACCATGACTGCAGCGGGTATTATAGCTGAGTCAGCATATTATGAATCGCTACATGAAACGCCATTAATTGCCAATACCATTGCACGTAAAAAATTATTCGAAATGAACCGCACAATCTCTGATACAGCAGAGTATGGTTGTTACTTATACAATCACGCATGTTTGCCACTGTTACAAGACTTTATGCAAAACATCGATACTGATGTGATTGGTAGAGGCTTAGGCGAGCGCTGTAATCATGTTGATAACCAAACACTAATTGCAATCAACAAGTCGTTGCGTGAGCACCCTGTTGAAATCATTGGTACCAAATTGCGTGGCTACATGTCAGCAATGAAGAAAATTGTTTAACCCTGGAAAGTAACAATTTCGCTTGTTAGAAACCAAGCCCACATGCTAAACGCAGTGGGCTTTTTCATTTTATTAATTTGTCTAAAGACGCCTTAGCGTAAATTATAAACTGAGTACTTACTCTATTAGATGATGAACTGTATGAAAAAAACATGCTAAAATACCCTCATAATTTGTAAAGTCAGTACCCACAATGCCGTATAAAAGTCTTAGTATCACACGTAAGATCACTATTTTAGGGATCGCTATTGCCTTGTCAGTCGCCAGCTTAATTGGCATTACGGCGCTGTTATCCGCCAAAACCATTATCGAACAACGGATGATACAATCTGAGTTGCCCAGTAAACTACACGCAATAAATAACTATATAAGCTTAGAGATCAATGAATTACTCAGTGCGGCCGAACAAGTATCAAGTAATCATTTTATACTCGCGTGGGCAAATAGTCGTGATAACAATGATGACGTTTTAATCAAAGAATTAAATCGTCTGGTAAAACAATACGGCTTAGCAACCGCATCATGGGCAAATCGCGATACCGCGCAGTACTGGAATCAAGATGGCTTTTTAAGAGTATTAGATCGGCAGCAAGATGGCTGGTTTTTTGATTTTAAAAACGCCAACCAAGCTTACTCTATTAGCTTATATCAAGAGCCTAATGGCGACACAAAAATGTTTGTTAATCATCAACAGATCAATGGCATCGGCTTAACCGGACTGGCAAAAAGTATTGATGATATGCAGGCACTACTGAATAAATTTACTATCGAGCAGACTGGCTTTGTATTTATTACTGACGATAAAGGCGTAATTAAACTCCATCAAGACGTTAATAAAGTAGAAAAAACAAATCTAGATAGCTTGTATGGTCATCAAGTAAGTGGTCAATTATTAACAAGCAATGAATTTAACTTGCAAGAAGTCGAACTCAATGGCGACACTTTTTTCCTTGCGGCGAGTCCAATTAAAAACACTCAACTCTATGTGGTTGCACAAGTACCAAAAGCAGAAGTGTTTGCCGGGATCACCACTTTACAATGGCAAATTTTAAGTTTTGCTATCGCAATTGCGCTGTTGGCATGTATCGTTAGTTTTTTACTGGCTCGTTCGTTAGCTTCACCGCTATCAAAAATGGCAGAGTTATTTACTCGTTTAGGGTCTGGTGATGCCAATCTAGCTTATCGTTTACCTCACAGTGACCAGCCTGAGCTATTAGCATTAACGAATGGTTTTAACCAATTCATTGATAAAATTGAAACCGCTATTGCGCAAGTCTCCCACGAAAGTTTAGAAATTCGTCAAAGCTCAGATCAGGTATTTACTCAAGCCAAGCGTAACTCACAGGCAATGGACAACCAAAAAGAGCAGACTATCTCTGTTGCAGCAGCAATCAACGAAATGGGCGCGACAGTGCAAGAAATTGCCCACAGCGCCGCAACTGCCGCAAAACTGACCGAAGATAGTAAAGCGAATACATTACAGAGCCACCAGCAAGTAGTGCAAAGCCAACAGAGTATTACCGCATTAGCCAGTGATATTGACACAATTGCGGGACAAGTGACTGAGCTTGCTAATAAAACCCAGACTATTGCCAGTATTGTTGACTCTATTCGTGGTATTTCAGAGCAAACCAATTTATTAGCACTAAATGCAGCAATTGAATCAGCACGTGCTGGTGAACATGGCCGCGGCTTTGCCGTAGTTGCGGATGAAGTACGAGCCTTAGCCAACCGTACGTCACAATCAACGACTGAAATTCAATCAATGATTGAAGAGCTCGCGAAAACAGCTACCAATGTGGTTGAACATATTGCCCAGTCCAAAGATAAAGCTCAGTACAGCGTAGCAACAATGCAAAGCTCTGTGCAGTTGCTTGATGCCATTACCAATACCGCTAATGAAATTAATGATATGGCAACCTTGATTGCAACAGCTACTGAAGAGCAAAGTAGTGTGGTTGCTGACGTCGGCCGTAATATTGAACAAATTAGTGAGATCAGCGATATGGCAATGCGAGAACAAATTGATACCGAGCAGGCGATCAAAGGACTTGCAACCAGCGCACAAACCTTAGCAAGTTTAGTCGCCACCTTTGAAAAGCGCTGACACAGTTTGTAACATTTAACATCTACCTCGACTAAAAAACAGACTAAACTTAATAAGTCAGTAATTAGTTGGGGTATGATTATGACAATACTAACGCGGTTTTGTAAGTTAGCAGTCATTGTGCTGCTTTTTAGTATCTCTGCCTGTACCAGTGTGAGTAATCAAACAATACTCATCCCTCCACCAGTCACTGAAAACCAATCTTTCACGCTTTACCCGGTGGAAAGTAGTGAACAGATTTTTACCTTAAGCGATACAATAACACAACAACTCGATGCAGCCTTCCCAAGTACTAAACACAATTTAAACACAACTCGAAAATTACTAAACTTTTTGTTAGAAAATGGCGATGCATCCTTACTATATCAAGCAGGGGCTACCCTAACCGCCAATCAAGCCTACCGAGATCTAAATGCTAACTGTTTATCATTATCGATTTTGGCCTATAGTATTGCGGAATATTTAGGCATGCAGGGGCAATTTCAAACGGTTCATATTCCTGAGTATTGGGCGCTAAATAAAGGCTATAACTTATTGACTGGGCATATTAATTTGATCGTCACACAGCGTCGTAATAACCACACTAATGTGACTTATGTGTATGACGCAAAAACCTCATTAGTGATTGATTTTGATCCGAACTCGCGAGGTGAGAAATTTCAGACGACCCCCATCAGCAAACAACGAATTACCGCGATGTTTTATAACAATAAAGGGGCAGCGGCAATGCTCAATCAAAATTATGATTTAGCCTATAGCTACTTTTTAGCGGCAACAAAAGCAGATAAATATTACTCTGCTGCATGGGGTAACTTAGCCGTATTACTTCGCCTTGATTCTCAGTATGATAACGCCGAATTAGCCTATAATTATGCTTTGCTGCTTAATAACGACAACAATACAGCACTGGGCAACTTAGCTTTACTGTATCAACTCACCGACCGTCCTGAGCTGGCAGACAAGATTTTATATAAACTTGATTTGAAGCGCCAAAGTAATCCGTATTATCATGTGTCATTAGGAAATAACGCATACCTTGGACAAAACTATCAAGATGCCATCAAGCATTTCAATAAAGCAAAAAGAATTGATGATGATATTCATGATAGCTACTTTGGTCTTGCCCGCACTTATTATCAGTTAGGTGATTTTAAGCAAGCGTATCGCCAATTACGTTTGGCTAATAAACATGCCGATTTTGACCATGATAAGCAACGTTATCAAAATAAATTACAGGCACTAAGTGACATGACCGCGCGAGTAATTAATCATTAACTATTTTATTTTGCTATTGGGCCTCAGCTTTTCAACATTTTGCCAAAGTAATAGCAGCGCGCAGCAACAGCTGATCGATGATCTGAAGCATCTAAGCTCTACGGCTCTAAGCGGTAGAAAAACCAATACAGATGGCGCGCGTATCAGTGCCCAATACATTAGTACGCGACTGCAAACGCTCGGTTACAATACGCAATTACAGCCGTTTAGTTACAGCCATGGCTGGTCTTCAAAAGCAACGGGGCAAAATGTCGTTGCGACTTTAAAACCAACGCACTTAGTCAAGACTCATTTGGTAATTACCGCTCATTATGATCACTTAGGTATGCGTGGTAACACTTTATATGCAGGCGCAAACGATAATGCCAGTGGCGTCAGTGCCTTGTTATTCCTAGCGCAACGCTTCGCACACACAAATCTGCCTTTCCAACTTAGTTTTGTTGCTACTGACGCAGAGGAAAATGGTTTACATGGAGCTGAATATTTTGTTAGTCAATTGCAAATCGACGACAGCGTAACCGTGCTAAATATTAATTTAGATATGTTAGCAGTAAAACCGCCAAAAAAAATCTTATATGCCTTTGTCTCACATGCACAACGCAGTGCTTTACAAGCACAACTACAGCAGGTGCCTGAGCATAATTTAAAGATAAAAGTAGCTAGTTCATCAACCACAATGAACAGAATGACCCTCGGAGATAGTATTGATTGGCGCCGAGCAAGCGACCATTATGCGTTTGCTAAAGCCGGAATTGCTTATATTTACTTTGGTATGGGTCATGATCCCCACCATCATAAGAGTTCCGACCTACTAAGTAATATTGACCAAGCGCTTTATATTGATGCAGTTAATTATATCGCCGCATTTATTAGCCAACTTGATATAAACGATATCAACACTCTTTGAGCTAAATTGTAGATAGTAAATATATTTTAAACTGAATTCAGGTTAGCAAAATCCCAGAGCTAACAAACGCTCGCTTTTGTGCCTTACTTAAGCGTTTAATTTTTATCTCAAGCTTGGTGGCTTCACTGCGAGAACCGACTTCACATTGATATATTAAAGTCAGTGGCCCCTTCCCCTTTAAGTTTTTAGCCCCTTTGCCCGCTTGATGTGCTGCAAATCGTTTTGCCACATCCGTGCTGATCCCAGTGTACCAATGCCCTAAACGTGTTTGTACAATATAAAGTGACCACGTGGAGATCTTAGTTGTCATAGTATTTTCAGTAGTAGTTAAACTTTTAGCGGACTCTGAGGTCAAAATTACGCTCCAAACATCGATAGTAAAAATTAAGTCACAAACAATTACTCAAAAGGGTTTTACCTTAGGTGACTAATCGGTATCATGCAGTTTATAAAAAATAAGGATCCAAACAAACAATGCAGTCGTTAAAAACTTTTTCTCTTTGGTTTATCGTTGCTCTGACCTTAAGTGCAACCGCCGGTTGTTCTAGCTGGGTTTATCGTATCAACATCCCACAAGGTAACTTTTTAGAACAAACCGATGTTGACAAGCTTCGTATCAATATGACCCGTGAGCAAGTTCTTTATGTATTAGGTAAACCTGTTGCAGAAGACGCTTTCGATAAAAACACGTGGCATTACTTATATTCTTTTAATCTTGGCCGTGATAACGAACAACGTAAATCACTGACTATTAATTTTGAAAATGAAAAATTGGTATCGCTCAGTGGTGACTATGAACAACCCGCAGAGTTTAATACACCGCTTGAGCAATAACGCTCCAGTTCAGTAAATTACGAAAAGGTTAGCAACAGCTAACCTTTTTTGTTTGAGCTATTATTTAGCTTTATCAAGCGGTCGCCCACCTGTAATTTTATTAGCACGACCTTCGTCTTTAGCTTTTTCTGCACGTTTTCGTCGTGCGTCTTTAGGATCAGCAATTAAAGGACGGTAAATTTCAATTCTATCGCCATCCTCAAGCACTTGCGTAAGCTTGCAGGTACGGTTCCATATTCCTAAGGTTAATGCTAAGCCATCAATTTCAGGGCACTTAGCGAGGATACCTGATTGCATCACGGCATTTTCTGCCGTTGTACCAACTGGTACTTCAACAAGCAAACACGTTGCCGTGGTAGGTAATGCATACACAACTTCAACTTTTATCATCATCGCAGTCCATATACCTGTTTAGCGCGTTGAGTAAATGCATTCACCATGTTTTTTGCAACATCGTTAAATACGCGCCCAAACGCAAGTTCAATTAATTTACTCGCAAATTCAAACTCAAGCTGTAGCTGAACTTTACATGCATTGTCATCCAACACTTGAAAATGCCAACGCCCTTGCAAGGCTTTAAATGGCCCATCAACTAAGCGCAATGTTACTGTATTGTCATCTAAAAAGGTGTTTTCAGTAGTAAACCATTTTTTTATACCCGCTTTGGAAATTTCCAAACTTGCCGTCATGGTATTACCTTGCTGTGCAATAATTTTTGCATCCGAGCAATGGGGTAAAAATTCAGGATAAGCATCCACATCATTGACTAAATCAAACATTTCTTTGCTGCTATACATTACTAGCGCACTTTTTTCTATTTGTGGCATACTCACTCCCAACTGTGTGGGCGAATTTTAGCAAGCTTTGCGTTTTTCCCCAAACTTTCATGGCGCTTTATTTACAAACACTTTTTTATTAGCAAAAATAAAAAATCGATGTAAAAAGCAGAGCTTTACGTATAATATGGGCCACTATGGCTAAGAAAAATTCATCTAAATCGACAAGTAATACTATCGCGCTAAATAAAAAGGCGCGTCATGAGTATTTTTTACACGACAAGTTTGAGGCTGGTGTTGAACTACAAGGCTGGGAAGTAAAAAGTATCCGAGCTGGTAAAGTAAACATCTCTGAAACATACATTCACCTTAAAAATGGCGAAGCGTTTTTGCTTGGCAGTCAAATACAGCCTCTCAATAGTGCTTCAACCCATGTTATTTGCGATCCATTACGTTATCGCAAGTTATTATTAAGCAGACGCGAGCTAGATCGCTTAGTCGGTGCGACTGAGCGCGATGGCTATTCATTAATTGCCACTGCCATGTATTGGAAAAAATGCTGGGTGAAACTTGAGTTCCACCTCGGTAAGGGTAAAAAAATGCATGACAAACGTGAAGACGGTAAAAACAAAGACTGGTCTCGCGAAAAAGAACGGTTAATGAAGCACAAAGTTTAATCTATCTAAACAACCTCAAAAACGCCTAACCCAGTTAGGCGTTTTTATTTTCAGCCCCTAAATCCCCGCAACTGTATAAATTATAGTACACAATCCAAACAAACGATTTGATAACAATTCACTTACATGATATTGATATTACTGGTTGATTTAACCAGATAAAATTAACATGACAACGAGGATTTAAGGATGAAGAACAGAACACTCCCATTTAAACCTAAGCTAATCGCTTGTGTAACACTTGCACTTTCAACAGCGGGTTATACTTCTCAATCATTTGCTGCGGACGAAGCAAAAAAAGTTGAACGTATTGAAGTGACTGGTTCTAGAATAAAGCGAACAGATATTGAAGGCCCTTCCCCAGTACAATCAATTAGTCGCGCCGATATCGATAATATGGGCTATGACAATCTACAACAATTACTAGAAAGAATGCCTGCTGCTGGTAATGGTACTTTTTCTACTCGCGGCAACAACCAAGACTCTACGGCCAATGGCTCTGCGGCAGTGTCGCTTCGTGGTCTTGGCGCAGATGCAACGCTTGTGTTAATTAATGGCCGTCGAGTAGCTATAAGCGCATTTGCTGAGAGTATCACTAACTCATTTGTTGATATTAACAGTATTCCGGTCTCTGCTATCGAACGTATTGATATTCTTAAAGATGGTGCCTCTGCAATTTATGGTTCCGATGCCGTTGCAGGTGTGGTGAATATTATTTTGAAAAAAGACATCGATGGTTTAGAAGTTAATTTAGGTTATGGTGGTACTGACGGCCCTAACTATGAAGAAACCTCAGCAAGCATAGTTTGGGGTACCTCAAACGAAAAAAGCAGTGCGTCTGTGATCATCGATTACTTTAAAAACACCTCTTTATCATCAGATGAAATGGGCCGCTTAGGCACTGCTAATCAAACCGCGAATGGTGGTGAAGATTTCCGTTCATCACGCGGATTCCCTGGTTATTTCTATGTTGACGGCGTAAAAACTATCGATCCTGATTGCCCAGCTGAAAGTGCCACATCTAGCGGCAGCTGCTTATTTGATTATGGTCCATTTGGTTATATTGCCCCTGCTTCTGAGCGAGTTGGTGCTATTTCACAATTTGAATACAACTTTGATAACGGCATTACAGCCTTTCTGGAAATGGCCATGCAGCATAATACCTCGATTGCTGCAGGTGCACCGACACCGCTAGACGAAGATGCGGGATTAACAGTTCCAGGCAGTCATCCAAACAATCCTTTTGGTAAAGATATTGAGATTGGTCGCTATCGTACCGTGGATGCAGGTGCCCGTCAGTGGGATATAGAATCAGATACGTTACGCTTTGTTGCCGGTCTTCGTGGTGAAATTAGCGATTGGAGCTGGGAAGCAGCTGTACAAAAAGGTCGAAGTAAATCAATGCAAACCGGTGATCGTACTCAAGGCTGGGTAAGAACTGACTTTTTACAACAAGAAATAAATGCTGGCAACTACAACCCATTTGGCGGCACTTATAATGATCCAGATGTAATAAATCGTATTACCACCAGCTTAGTTCGCCGTGGTGAATCACATATGACCTCATTTGATGCCAACATTACCGGCGAAGCGTTTAGTTTTGGTGACAGTGTCGTGATGATGGCGGCTGGTATTGAGTACCGCGAAGAGGACGTCAGTGATATCCCTGATGATCAATTTCAACGTGGTCTAATTTTTGGTACTGAGTCCGTTTCTGCTGCCGCTGAGCGGGACCAATACGCTGCCTATGTTGAATTCTCAATCCCATTAGCTGATAGCTTAGAATTACAACTTGCAGGTCGTTACGATGATTACAGTGACTTTGGTACCACAACCAATCCTAAAGTAGCGCTGCGCTGGGCACCTACTGATGAAATTACTGTTCGCGGCTCATGGGCACAAGGATTTAGAGCCCCTTCACTAGCACAAATCGGCCTAGGTCCTTCAGAGGAAAGTCAGTTTTTTATTGATAGTTACCGCTGTGCTGCAACGGGAGAAGATTGTGATGTACTCGATTACAACATCCAATTTGCTGGTAATCCTGATTTAAAAGCCGAAGAATCTGAGTCATGGAACGTTGGTTTTATTTGGGCACCTATGGCTGATCTTGGTTTCAGTATTGATGTATGGAGTATCACTCAAGACAATAAGATTGATGAACAAGCCTTTGGTCCTATTTATGATGCTGAATGTAACAACCAGAATAGTACCATCTGCGTTCGCCTGTCGCCACAAGGTGGACAAAGTCTTGGGGTGATCCAAAAAATTCATAGTACCTTTGAGAATGTCTCTTCGCAGGAAGTGTCTGGTGTTGATTTCTCAGCAAATTATAATCACTCCTTGGATGATCTTGGTTTACTTAAGTTCAACTTAGAATGGTCTTATCAAGACAAGTTTGAAAAAGACGGTCGCGATTATACTGGTGAATATGGTTACCCTGAACACCGCTGGATGTTCTCAACTAATTGGGAGCTTGGTGAATTCAATACTAATGTAAATATCAGCTATGTGGGTGAGTTTGAAGATACGCCTGATATTGATTTTGATGGCACCCTCGATTTTGATAGCAACACATCAAGAATGGTTGATTCACAAGTCTTAGTTGATTTACAAACGGCTTATCGTATTACCGAATCGACCAAGATCTCGATTGGCGTAAATAACTTATTTGATGAAGAGCCACCATTTGCAATTGGTGATGGTGATGGTGATTTATACGGTTATGCTTCCGCGGTTCACAACCCTCGCGGACGTTATATCTACACCAAAGTGTCATTCGCTTTCTAGCGACTACCCTAAATAAAAAACCCGCCAAATTGGCGGGTTTTTCATATTCTAAAACAAAGACCTAAATTATAGGTCGCTTTCGTTTTCAGAAAGGAACTTAGCAACGCCTGCTGGGCTTGCATCCATACCTTTTTTGCCTTCAGTCCAACCAGCTGGACATACTTCACCGTGCTCAGTGTGAAACGCTAGAGCGTCAACCATACGAAGCATTTCGTCGATGTTACGACCTAGTGGTAAGTCATTTACTACTTGATGACGTACATTACCTTCTTCATCAATTAAGAATGAACCACGAAATGCAACGCCGGCTTCTGGATGCTCAACATCGTATGCTTTACAGATTTCGTGCTTAACATCTGCAACTAGTGCGTATTTAACTGCACCGATACCGCCGTCTGCAACAGCAGTGTTACGCCATGCGTTGTGTGAGAATTGTGAATCGATTGAAACACCAATTACTTCTACGCCACGCTTTTGGAATTCTTCATAACGCTTGTCAAAAGCAATTAGTTCAGAAGGACATACGAAAGTAAAATCTAGTGGGTAAAAGAAGATGACTGCTTTTTTACCTTTGATTGTTTCGTGAAGATTGTAGCTATCTACGATCTCGCCGTTACCTAGTACTGCTGCAGCGGTAAAGTCTGGTGCCTGGCGGCCTACTAATACACCCATTTTATTCTCCAAATATTTGAGTTTGCTTTTAATTGCTTACGCAATGCTTGCCTTTAATATGGGATCTAAAAAGTAAATACCAAGGGCTAACATGCATAATTATCAAATTATTTTAGAGACTAAAGACTTAAAAGAACAATCGTATTTTCCGATTCACGTCATCGAAAAATGCGAACGACTGTTTGTCACTCGCTATTTGTCACTAATAACAGCAACAAAAAAAACCTGCAGATGCAGGCTTTTTATCGGTATAACTACATATTAAATGCGGTATTAATCCATGATATTTTCAGGCATATCACCGCGAATTTTTTGCCAAATTTCACCTGTTTGATGACCATATTTTCGCATCATTGAAATTGCGCCGTCATGTTCGCGTTTCTCAGCAAGTATGGTTAAATCTTTATAGAATTGACGCGCTAACTGACGCGTGCCTGGATCTGAAAAGTAATGACAGCCAATCTTAGAGTAAAAACCTTTAAAGCCATTGAGAATAAGCACATAAATACGGTTATTACCTGCAACAGCTAACTCATGGTGTACCTTGTAATCATAATCAGCGAAAGCTTGTGCACTATCTTCAAGCTCATCACTTTGCGAGAGGATTTCTATCACGCGATCAGGTGCTAGCTTAATGGCTGCACGAGTGTAAATAGCGCTAATGTTTGTTCGCGCAGAAAGTAGCTGGTCGGTTAACTCGGGCATTTTATCTTCATCAAGACGCGCTAAGGTCTCTAAAATATTAAGTCCTGAAGTTTCCCAAAAGTTATTTACTCGTGTCGGTTTACCGTGCTGGATTGTTAACCAACCATCGCGCGCTAAACGCTGTAATACTTCACGTAAGGTTGTACGAGTGACACCGATTAATTCTGATAACTCTCGCTCAGCCGGAAGAATAGAACCTGGAGGAAAATCACCATTCCAGATTGACTCAACAATGTACTCTTCGGCAAACCCTGCTGGGCTTTTCGCTTTAAAAATTCTCATTCAATTCCCACTTGAGTTACCACATAATATTACTTTTAACGATTAACTGACTGATTGTACCAGATGAAGCCAAACTAACAAGTAAAGTCACCCCATTAATTCACCTTCGATAGCAGGTTAAAGCCTCTATCTAACTAAGTTTTCTAAAATGGATAAAAATTAATTTATTGCTCTTTCATTGTCTAGTTCTTCGATATTAAATTAAGGTATTAACCCTAAAGAGTAATAGACTTTTAACTTCATTGTGCACACTATATACACCCATTTAGCTATTTCAGCTACACTAAATATAGCGCGGAACGCATAACAGATAAAAGGTACTCGATGTTGTTTATAGCTTTTTTGTTTACACCACAGCTAGACTACATTAACTTAACCAACAATAGTTATACTTAAATGCAAAATAATAAGGAACACCTATGCAACAGAGTGTTTTCAATGCAATTTTTAAGAATTTTTTAGGCTCGGCCCCACAGTGGTATAAATACACAATTATTGCTTTTTTAGCTATTAACCCTGTGTTGTTTCATATCAACCCTTACATGGCTGGTTGGGCATTAGTTTTAGAGTTTATCTTTACTCTCGCGATGGCGCTGAAATGTTACCCACTGCAACCCGGCGGTTTACTTGCGATTGAAGCACTATTCATAGGCATGACAACTGCAGGGCAAGTAGAGCATGAAATTGTTCAAAATGTAGATGTAATCTTACTGCTGATCTTTATGGTCGCAGGTATCTACTTTATGAAAGATTTACTGCTCTATATTTTTACACGCCTAGTGGTGTCAGTTCGAAGTAAAACAGTACTTTCCTTGGCGTTTACTATTGCGGCGGCATTTCTTTCTGCATTTTTAGATGCACTTACAGTTATGGCGGTGGTTATAGCTGTCGCCATGGGCTTTTACAGTATTTACCATAAAGTCGCCTCTGGGAAAGATTCCACTAGCGAACATGATATTAACGATGATAATCAAGTACGCCCGGTTAATCGTCAGGAACTTGAAGAGTTTCGAGCTTTTTTGCGTAACTTATTAATGCATGCCTCGATAGGTACAGCCATTGGCGGAGTTTGTACTATGGTAGGTGAACCACAAAACCTCATTATTGCAGAACGAGCAAGCTGGCAATTTGGGGAATTTTTCTTGCGTATGCTACCGGTTACGATGCCTGTATTCATAGCTGGCATTATCACTACAATATTACTTGAAAAGACAAAAACGTTCGGATACGGCGCCAAATTACCAGAGACGATTCATCAAATACTAGCTGATCATGCAAAAGAGCTCGATAGCAAACGTACCAAACGCGATAAGGTTAATTTGATGTTTCAGTCATTAATTGCTGTATGGTTGATCATTGCATTAGCATTACACCTTGCCACTGTTGGCTTAATCGGCTTATCCGTCATTATTTTTGCAACTGCGTCCGCTGGTATAATTGAAGAGCACCAACTAGGAAAGGCTTTTGAAGAAGCACTGCCGTTTACTGCACTGTTATGTGTATTTTTCTCAATCGTTGCAGTCATTATTGACCAACACTTATTTACTCCTGTAATAACTTGGGTACTGACATTTGAAGGGCAATTACAGTTAGTTATGTTTTTTGTCGCAAATGGCCTACTCTCGATGGTCAGTGACAATGTCTTTGTTGGCACTGTTTATATTAATGAAGTGGCGGCAGCATTAAAAGCAGGGCAAATTAGCCGCGATCAATTTGATTTATTAGCGGTGGCAATTAATACCGGTACAAATTTACCAAGTGTTGCCACACCTAACGGTCAAGCTGCATTTTTATTCTTACTAACATCGACCCTTGCTCCCGTATTGCGATTATCCTACGGTCGTATGGTTTACATGGCACTCCCCTATACCATAGTGCTAACGGTTGTTGGCTTAGCAGGGACATATCTTGGCCTAAGTGAAATGACTGATTTATTCTATCAATGGGGCTGGATTGAGCACCATAGTGCAAGCTTACAAAGTATAGGAAGTTCTGGGCATTAAATAATCCAAACAGTAAATAAAGCTGCTTCGGCAGCTTTTTTATTGTTACAAATCATATTTATCCTTGCGCGTAGTTTAATGACTAAGTCATAATTCATCCACAAATTATAGACTGGATATTTTATGACTTGGTTAGCAAATTTAGCCCAACAACGCAGTGCTTGGTTACTACTCGCTTTTAGCGCTTTTATTTTTGAATTAATCGCATTGTATTTCCAATACCAAATGGGCTTAGAGCCATGCATTATGTGTATTTATCAACGTACTGCCATGCTAGGGTTACTAGCCGCAGGGTTAGTCGGCGCAGTCAGACCAACCAATTTAATTTGCCGTATAACAGCATTTTCAGCATGGGCAGTTGCTAGTATTTGGGGTTACTTAATTGCACGCCAACATATTGATATGCAAACGACAACCGATCCCTTTGCGTTTAGCTGCGAATTCGAGCCTAATTTTCCATTACCATTACATGACTGGATGCCACATTTTTTTGCTGCGACAGGAGACTGTGGCAACATCGATTGGCAATTTGCAGGGTTAAGTATGCCAGCATGGATGGAGATCATTTTTGCGGTATTTACTCTGATACTGATAAGCGTTGTAGTAAGTCGTTTAATAATTAAAAAGTCGCTGTGATGATTGCATTATTTTCAAGTCAAGTAACGCAATTAAAATCGTTTAAAATACGTCAACGTCAGCAAATAATTGCGATTGCAGTGAGTATGTTAACTCCAATGCAAAAAATCAGTTTGCGTATTATAAAGCTGATTTTATTGATCCCAGTATTTCTATCATTAGCGTATATCGAAGGTTGGCTGTTACTTCCTGTATTACTGGTGGCTGGGTTAAGTTACCCGTTGTTAACCACCCCTGTTGAAATTCAATTCTCTAAACACTATTTGAGCAAGGCTATAAAGCAATTTGAACTGGGCGAATAATTCGCCCTGTAGTTTTTTAAAATGTAACTTTGCCATCCAGTTTAGCGACTAATTTATCGCCAATACCTTTCACCTGCGCTAGATCTGCAACAGACTTAAATTTGCCTTGCTCGGTACGGTAATCAACTATCGCTTGTGCTTTTGATTTACCAATACCTGGCAGCTGGGTAAGCTGCTCGACTGTTGCTTGATTAACATTGACTAACTGAACTTTACCCATACTTTCAGTAGCTTCGGTTTTAGTTACAGCGGCACCACTAGGCAATGATATAGCCAAGCCAAGCACTACGACTATTAAAGTTAAAAACTTCATGTTTCTCCTCCATGATGTCCATACGTGGACTCAATTAATAGTTGACTTTAATGCCTTCACTTTTGGACTACTTCCAAATAAAGTCATACTAAAAAAGTGCGACTATTTAAATAAAGTAAAGTTGTACCTCTTTGTCAAATCCTAATAGTAAAAAATAAAAATGTTCACTTGCAAAAAGACCAATAAACAATTACTGTACATAAAAACAGTAATCAATCAAGGTGAACTTGTTATTCACCAAGCAAATTGGCAGGAGAAATCATGGCTGTTGTTGTTAAATATGTTGTAGAGAGAAACGGAGTCGAGCGTATGACGTTTACTACTAAAAAAGAAGCTGACGCGTATGACAAAATGCTTGATATAGCAGAGTCGCTTGAGGTTATGCTTGAGAAAGTTGATGTACCACTAAGCGAACAACAAATCGAATCGCTCGCACTTGAGATTGCTAAAAGTAAAGACGACTTTATGAATGTACTTAAAGGCGGCAAAGAGGCAATACAGAAAGCACCAACGGCGAAAGTAAAAAAAGAAAATGTAGCGTCAATTAAAGCCAGCACTGATAAAGAAGCAAGCTAAAAAATCATAAGTTAACTAACTAAAAAAGGGCAATTAATTGCCCTTTTTTAGTTATAAAAATTATTACTCGTTATAGCCCTCGTTCAACTTCATCAAATAATTCGGTGATCTCTTTATTTGGTGGCGCTGTTGATAAGCTCACTGTAATGATTGCAATTGTTGCAAGTATAAAGCCCGGTATAATTTCATAAATGATACTGCTGAGACTCTCTCCATTTATGGTGATTGGCGCATATATCCAGATCAACACTGTCCCTGCACCCACAACCATACCACTGATCGCACCTTGTAGATTCATTCGCTTCCAATATAAACTAAGTAATACTAACGGGCCAAACGCAGCCCCAAAACCTGCCCACGCATTACTTACTAAATCTAAAATAGAACTGTCGCGGTCATAAGCCAAATAAATAGCAAATAATGCAACGAGTAGTACACTAATTCGACCAACTAAAACCAGCTCGGTTTGTGATGCATCACGGTTTAAATAAATTTTGTAGAAGTCTTCAGTCAAAGAGCTTGAACAAACCAATAACTGAGATGAAATAGTACTCATAATCGCAGCTAAAATAGCAGCAAGTAAAAAGCCGGCAATAAGTGGATGGAAAACCAATTCAGATAATACTAAAAATATCGTTTCTTTATCGTCAATCAACATTTGATTTTCGATCATGTAAGCAGCACCAAATAGTCCTGTTAACACTGCACCAATTGCTGATAAGGTCATCCACGACATACCAATACGACGCATAGTAGGCATATCTTTAACAGATCGTACTGACATAAAACGCACTATGATATGCGGTTGACCGAAATAACCTAAGCCCCATGCCATTGCAGAAATAATAGCGATGGTTGAACCGCCTGCAAACCAATCTAACATATTAAGAGAGTGGACTTCGCTCTCTTTCGGAGCGCTTAACAGCAAGTCATAACTGGCATTAGTAAGTGTGTCTAACACTGGCTGATCTAGCATCATATAAGTAACAATAGGTACAGCAAGTAGCGAGATGAACATGATGCAACCTTGCACAAAGTCAGTCAAACTCACAGCTAAGAAACCACCAAACAATGTATAAAGTACGACGACCCCGGTTGTCACATAAAGCCCCGTTTCGTAACTCATCTGAAATGAGTTTTCGAATAATTTACCGCCAGCGACAACGCCTGAAGAAGTATAAAGTGTGAAGAAAACGATGATCACGATTGCCGAAATTACACGTAATATATTTTTATTATCAGCAAAACGATTAGCAAAGTAATCAGGAATAGTAATCGAGTCATTCGCTTTCTCAGTATAGACACGCAGGCGTGGCGCTACTAAGAAGTAGTTTGCCCAAGCGCCAAGTACTAAGCCTATTGCAATCCAAACTTTACTTAAGCCAAATAGATACATAGCACCGGGTAAGCCCATAAGTAGCCAACCACTCATATCCGATGCACCGGCAGATAGAGCAGCTACAGCTGGTGATAAACTTCTGCCACCCAACATATAGCCCGACACATCGGCGGTAGACTGCTTATAAGCGTACAAGCCAATACCTAGCATTACGATAAAATACGCAGCTAAAGAAATAATCATTCCAGTTTCCAAACTCGCCTCCAACTCTGAAGTTAAAACCTGGCTTTTAATCCTAATAATGACTCATAAATCAATACTATATAAAGTCATTATTGGTGTAAAAACCAACCTAGAGCTTGACTATATCACGCAAAGGGTGAATAACTCCAATTACTAAGTTAACCTTACAATGATATAGGGTTAAGCGGTTTTACCTAATGGTTAATTATTTGACTATAGAACATGGTAATTAATACTTAATTACCCTAGGATTAGATCGATGATTTTGCAATTAATCAATACTATAGTATTGATATTTTAAATATAGTTAATGCTATTTATGTTGTTTTATCTTATATTGCCCAAGTAATCGCTTAACTGATGTGGACCCGCTGTTTATGTATTTTTATGCTGCACGCCAACCAATTTTAGATCGAAACAAACAACTTGTAGGATATGAGTTACTTTTTCGTGACGGCGTTGATAATGTATTCCCAGATATTGATGGTGACGAGGCAACTAGTCGGCTAATTGAAGGTAGTCAATTCAATTTTGGCTTAGAAGATCTCACCGATAATAAACCAGCGTATATCAACTTTACGCTTGAAACATTACAAAAAGGCTACCCAACCCTGCTTGGTAAAGATCAGATTGTTGTAGAAATACTCGAAACAATTCAACCAGGGAAACGCTTACTCGCGATCGTCAAAGACTTAAAACAAAAAGGTTATACGCTCGCCCTGGATGATTATATTCACCAGCCTGTATGGCGTCATTTTTATCCTTTTATTGATATTATTAAAATAGATTTTCTCAATTGTGAAGTTGACACTATCCACAGCATAATCGAAGAAATTAAACCTTATCCGCATATAAAATTATTAGCAGAAAAGGTAGAAACCTACGAAAAGTATCAATTAGCATTAGATCTTGGCTTTACTTACTTTCAAGGGTTTTTCTTTTCCAAGCCAGAAATGGTGCAAAGTAAAACCTTGCCGCCATCAGAGATAGCTCTTGCCGAGCTGCTTTATGAGACATCCACTGTTGAAGTCAATTTAAAGAAAATTACCGACGTATTTGAGCGAGATGTAAACCTCTCTTATAAATTATTACGTTATAGTAATTCAGCGGCATTTAAGCGCAGAGCTGAGATCAGCACCATCAAACAAGCACTAATTGTGCTAGGTGCAGCAGAAATTAAAAAGTTTTTATCCTTGTTGTTTGCAGCTCAAGTTGCTGGTGATAAACCCGCAGAGTTAATACGCTTATCGTTAACTAGAGCACGCTTTACTGAGTTGCTAGCTATAAACCATAGTAAACTCAAAGATACGGGAATGGCTTTTTTAACCGGTATGATGTCACTAATGGATGCCATATTAGATGAAGATATGGAAAGCGTGATGAATAAGCTACCATTATCCAACGACATAAAGTTAGCATTATTAGAGGATCAAGGTTTACTGGCACAATATCTGCGCTTGGTAAAATTATACGAACAAGCCAATTGGCAAGGTGCAAACGCGATTAAAGATGAGCTTGGTCTTACAGCTGGTAAAGTGCCAGATGCATACCATGACGCAGTTAACTGGGCTAATGAACAAATGAAAGTACTGGCTGGGTAATAAATAACGCCGTAAAAACAATGCCAGCTTAGATGCTGGCATTGTTATTTAACCCGAAAATATAATATATTAAAGGCTTTCTAAAAAGTCTTCATCAAAATCTTCGGGCTCTTTTTCAACAGGTGGATTACCATCATACAGCTCATATAACTGACGTTGAAAGTAAATGTCTTTCATAAAAATATACGGATCGAGTGACTCATTCAATAAGCTTTCTTGCGGTATTAAAGAGGCTCGGGCTTCTACGGCCTTTAATGCAAACACCAATACAGTTTGTGGCGTGGTTAAGGCAATTTTCGGTAACACAAAGCTATCAACAACATCACCCGTCAGGTTACGCGCTGTTGACGGTCCCATTCCCGGTAGCATTAAATAGGCACCGTCACCTATTCCCCACACCCCCAGAGTTTGACCAAAGTCTTCATCAACAATATTCAAACCAAGCGATGTAGCAACATCAAATAAGCCAAAAATACCCACTGTTGAATTAACTAAAAAGCGCGCTAAACTAACCCCTGCGTTACCCGCTTTACCTTGTAACGTGGCATTAATTACATCAGTTGGTGCACTAATGTTACCAGTAAAATTGACGATACTACGGCGCACCGGTGTTGGCGTTACAGCCACATACCCTACCGCAACAGGGCGCAGAACATACGCATCAAGTACATCCATATTAAAATCATACATTGGACGATTAAATGATTGTAGTGGATCTCGCTCATCTATTTTTTCGTCAGGCACTTGTGCGCATCCTGCTAGCACCAATAGTCCAAACAAAACTAAACTCTGTCTTAACATCTTTTATCCTTAAGGTATTAATTCATTGATAAGTAAATCATAAGCCTTGGTTTGGCTACGTTCTAACACATCTGAACGCCCTTCCAACTCACCCGTTGAAGGCATTACTGATGCATCCTTTGAAATGCGTGCAGTTAAAATAATTTTATCAACGCTCGAAAGCGTTAAACCTGCAACCATAGCATTACTATCACTTAACTGTACTTCAATTGGAAAACTATAATCTGTTAATTTTACCACTGCGAGTGGCATTGGTGGACCATTGGCGGCTTTTGCAAAGACGAATAAGGTTCCTTGCGTTGGAAGCTTGTCAGTAAACTGTGGAGCAAGATTAACAGTGATTTTAATAGCGCTAGTTTGGACTGCGTTATTATCTTCGTCACTGCTCTGTTGAACTTGTTGTTGTGTATTTTCAGCAGAAATATTTTGTTCAATTTCAGTAATCCTCTGAGCAATCATGCCATAACGAGAGTCTTGTTCGTCCATACTATTTAAAAGTACTTCGAATGCTGATTTTGCTTGTAACCAATCGTGACGCTCGTAAGCAATTAATGCTAACAATGAAATAGCATCAAGGTTAGTTGGATCGTCTTTAAGTACTTTAGAGAGCATACCCGCAGCGCGCGTCATATTTACCTCACTGCCTTCCAGTAATAGCACTTGGCTGTAACTGATAAGCACAGGCATATTGTCAGGATCCAGACGCAACACTTTATCAAATGACTGTTGTGCCATATCGTATTCATTCAATGACATAGCAACACGTCCTAGCAGCATCCAAGCCACTTGATCATCACCACTTTGATCTAGTTTAGTGCGTAGCCCTAACGCAAACGCTTGTAATTCATTTTGGGTTAAAGGCTCGCCTTTTTGCATCACTGCACGTTCACCGTAGGCAGGTAAATTATCCATAGCGCTGTGCCAGTTCTGTAATTGCTGTTGTGAGCCAGTAGCAGTATAAAATATAGCCGTAAAAGCAATTAAAAATGCACTACCGGTTAACGCAAAGATACGGTTATTACCCTTACTCATCAGTGATTTTTCAGGTGATAACTCATTTAGTAAACGACGTTTGAGCTCAATCACAGACTCATCATGATTAGCTTGATCAATACGTTGATTTGCTAAATCATTCGCCAGCTCACCAAGGCGCTGATGGTAAATGGCAATAAGCTCTGAATTAGCATTGTAAGTGAGACTTTGTATGCGCTCTTTACTCAAAAAAGGCAATGCCACAAACGCCACAGCTAATAAGGTTAATAATGCAAAAGAAACCCACATTAGTATCATTTAAATCTGCTCCTGACGTTCATTTTTCGCAATGAGCTTGGCTAATAACGCCTCATCTTGCTCACTCCATGTTTGCTTAACCGCAGCCTTACGTTGTCGAAAAATAATAAAACCAAAGCCAAATACCACAATCAAAATAGGTAATACCCATAACACTAATGTTGCTGGCGTAACCGGCGGATCGTAGTGAACAAAATAGCCATAGCGGTCAATCATATATTCAATCACATCGTCTTTCGATTTGCCTTCTTTGACTAACGCCAATACTTTTTCGCGTAAATCTTTTGCAACCACAGCATCTGAATCTGCGATATTTTGATTTTGGCATTTAGGGCAACGTAATTCTTTAGTTAACTCAGTAAATCGTTGCGCTTGTTCGTTGTTATCAAATTGGTACCGATCTTGCTCTGCCATAGCTATGCCACTAGCTAATATCATTAAAGCAATTATAAAATATTTCATGGCTGTAATTCCTGCATCAAGGGAGCAAATTTAGCACGCCAAACTCGTGGGTTTATATCGCCAGTATGGTGCAATAAAATGGTGCCTTTGCTATCCACTAAAAATGTTTCAGGTGCACCTGATACACCTAAATCAAGCGAAAGTGTACGATGTAAGTCAAGAATATTAAACTGATACGGATCACCTGCACGACTTAACATTGACGCCACTTCTTCACGAAGCGCTGACATATCAAATTCACCATCAAAGTCAGCATCGTAACTTTGCACATAGTAAAGCCCGATAATTTTAACGCCTTGCTCTCGCAATTGGGTTAAATAATCTAATTCAGCCAAACAGGTAGGACACCAAGTGCCCCACACATTGAGTAAATATACATCGCCTTTTAATTGGCTATCTTGCCAACGCTTTGAATCCTGCATTAAATCTGGTAAATCAAAAGCTGGCATCGGTTGACCTAACCGACCAGTTTGAATTTCTCTTGGGTTTGAAAACAAACCTTGAAATAAAAACACGCACACTAAAACAAACGCCAACAGAGGTATTAGCGCTAACAACTTGCGGTTCATACCAGCTTCTCCTGTGACTTATCAATGCTTTTCTTACTAGTGCGGTAACGTTTATCACCTAAAATCATAAAACCGGCAAGTGATATCAACACGCCACCAATCCACATCCAACGCACAAATGGCTTATGGTAGATACGCAGTGACCAACCACCGTTATTTAATTGCTCACCAAGGGCAAGGTATAAATCGCGGGTAAAGCCAGCATCAATTGCAGCCTCAGTCATAAATTGCATACCAATATCGTAACGGCGTTTTTCTGCATGCAGTATAGTAACTAGTTTATCATTTTTCAGGACACTCACTTCTCCAGCATGACCACTGTAGTTTGGTCCACGAATAGTGTTAACCCCTTCAAAGCGATACTGATATTGGTTTAACTGCACAATTTCGCCCGGCTTCATCGAAACATCACGTTCAACAGAGTACGCAGAAGTTAAAGTGACTCCTGCGATGACAAAGGCAATACCTACATGCCCTAGGACCATAGCCCAATAACTAAGTCCTAACCTTTTAAGGCCTTGGCTAAAGTTAGTTTGCACAGTAGCTTTAACATATAAATCAACACCGGTGGTGATCACAATCCATATCGCAAGCGTGGTCGCCAATAAAGTTAAAGGCGCTACGATGGCATAACTTGAATATAACCAAGTAGCACCGATTACTATGCTCATTAACGCTGAGACAAGGAGTTTATTTTGTAAAAAAGACCACTTGTTTTGCTTCCAACGTAACAGAGGGCCAATACCCATTAAGATGGCAAACGGCACCAAAATAATGGCAAACATTTTATTAAAGAATGGTTCGCCAATTGAAATACTGCCTAAGCCCATTTCTTTATGAACCATAGGTAATAAAGTACCTAGTAACACAATAAAAGTAGCAACCACTAAAAATATATTATTGAGCCATAATGCCACTTCACGTGATACCAGTTTATAGCGACCTTCGCTGCGTACTTGCGATACCCTAAATGCATATAACGTTAACGCACCGCCGACTACTATCGCTAAAAACGCTAAGATAAATAAACCACGATCGGGGTCGGTAGCAAATGCATGCACGGAGACAATAATGCCAGAGCGAACAATAAAGGTGCCCAGTAAACTTAATGAAAATGCAGCAATCGCAAGTAATACGGTCCATGATTTAAATACACCGCGTTTTTCAGTTACCGTCAATGAATGCAATAGCGCCGTAGCTACTAACCAAGGCATGAGCGATGCGTTTTCAACGGGATCCCAAAACCACCAGCCACCCCAGCCAAGCTCGGAATATGCCCACCAGCTTCCGATAGTGATACCTAATGTTAAAAATCCCCACGCAGTCATTGTCCACGGACGTGACCACTTAGCCCAAGTATTATCAAGTTTACCTGTTAATAATGCAGCAATTGCAAATGAAAAAGAGACCGATAGCCCAACATAACCCATATACAGTAAAGGAGGATGGATGATCATTCCGGGGTCTTGTAATAACGGATTAAGGTCGCGCCCTTCGACAGGAAAATACGGCAGTAATAATTCAAATGGGTTCGACATCCACAGAGTATAAAGCATAAAGCCAACCCCTAAAAAGCCTAACACACCTAATACACGTGCTCTTAATATCCAAGGTAATGAATTAGAGCGCAGTGCAACAACTGCAGTCCAACCAGCTTGCATAACTAACCATAATAAAATAGCGCCTTCATGGCCGCCCCAAGTTGAGGTGATTTTATAATACCAAGGCAAAGTACTACTTGAATGATACGCCACGTACGCGACGGTAAAATCATCAGTTAAACTTGCATAAATAAGGGCTGCGAATGACAACAGTACGAATACAAATTGGCCGATAGCTAATGAAGGAGCAGCACGCATTAACCGTAAATTACCAGTATGTGCGCCCCACAAAGGAAAAATACACAATAAAACACTTAGCACCATAGCCAGTGTTAGAGAAAAATAACCGATTTCTGGGATCATCTTAATTGCCACTTTCTAAGTTATATTTTGGTTTTTCGTGTTTGATCCCCTTCACCGCTTCCGCAACTTCGGCAGGCATATACTCTTCGTCATGCTTAGCCAATACCTCGAACGCTTCTATTACATTAGGTTCAATCAACACACCTTGAGCAACAATCCCTTGCCCCTCACGAAATAAGTCAGGCAAAATACCTTGGTATTTAATCGTTACTAAGGGGCCTGTATCAATCAAGGTAAAGCTTACTTGTAGGCTGGTTTCATCCCGAATCACTGATCCTGGAACTACCATACCGCCAATACGCAACTTTTGACCAATATGCGGCTTTTCTTTATCTGGGCCTTTCCCCTCGATTAACTCACTTGGTGTATAAAATAGATTAATATTTTCTTGCAGAGCATAAAGTACTAAACCAATGGCGGCACCAATACCAAATACAATAGCGACGACGCCAAGCAAACGTTTCTTACGTCTTGGGTTCATGCATGATTCTCCTGCTTAGCGTGTTTAATGCGAGCTTCTCGTTCAGCTTGTTGCTGCACAGAAGCCATAATACGCTTTGTATCATTCAAAGAGCTTACTAAAATACCTAACAAAATCAGTGCACATGAACCAAAAGAAAGCCACACATAAAAGCCGTAGCCGCCCATGGCAATAAAATCAGAAAAAGAATCAAACTGCATAACTAACCCCTATTCAACAACTGGCGCACCCAAGGACGATGCTTTTCACGTTGTAAAATTTCATTTTTAAGACGCATCAAAGTCACCATACCGACAAAGCCGGCAAACGCGACTATATTTACCATTAATGGCCAAAACATACTTGGATCAATAGCTTTCGTATCAAACTTGGTAATACTGGCACCTTGATGCAAGGTGTTCCACCACTCAACAGAAAAATGGATGATTGGTAGGTTAATTACCCCCACAATAGCCAAAATAGATGCAGCTCGACCTGCTGCTTTTTTATCTTCAAAGGCATGATATAAAGACAATACCCCTAAGTATAAAAATAATAGAATGAGCTCAGACGTGAGTCGTGCATCCCATACCCACCAGGCCCCCCACATAGGTTTACCCCAAGCGGCGCCAGTAATAAGTGCAATTGCAGTTACACATGCACCAACAGGTGCAATAGCAATTACTGCTAACTCTGCATTACGAAGTTGCCATACCAAAGCGATCACTGCAGCTATGGCCATTGATGAATAAGCACCCATCGATAAAATAGCTGATGGTACATGAATAAAGATAATGCGATAACTGTCTTTTTGCTGATAGTCGGCAGGCGCATAGGCTAACCCCCAGACCCAACCAATAAGCATACAGACAACCGTTATCACGGTAAAATAGGGCAGTAACGTATTGCATAATTGATATGCACGCTCTGCTTTGGCGTAGGGATGTAACCACTTCCACATATTAACTTACACTCACTTTCAATGCTGACGATATGGCGATTGGTGCGCTGATAATTGCAATGACGAGCATCGCACCAAGGATGGCAAGCTGCCCACTATAATCCAGTGACATTGTACTGGTATCGATAGCAGACGTTGCAAAAATTAATACGGGGATATACAAAGGCAGGACCAATAAACTCATCAAAATACCGCCTTTTTGTAATCCCACAGTAAGCCCAGCGCCAATAGCGCCGATAAAACTAAGTAATGGCGTACCCAAGAGCAAGGTAAGCACCGTTGCAATCAATGCTTGATTGTCTAAATTTAATAACAAGGCGAACAGCGGCGTCATCAACACCAACGGCAAGCCAGTAATGATCCAATGGGCAACAACTTTACCGAGCACCGTTAACGGTAGCGGGTACGATGAAGCAATCAATTGCTCTAAACTACCATCATGATAGTCATCACGAAATAGTTTATCTAAGCCTAACATGGTTGAAAGTAAAGCGGCGACCCAGATAATACCAGGTGCCATACGGCTAAGTAGACCGGGCTCAGGACCAATTGCTAACGGAAATAATGTAATAACAATCAAGAAGAACAAAATGGGGTTTACGATTTCAGCACGCTGGCGAAATGCCAGCTGTAAATCTTTCTTACAAACGGCACTAAATAGCTGCCAATATGAATGCTGGCGTAACATCAGTGTCGGTACTCCAAAGTCACTGTTTGTAACTCATTAAAATGCGTAGTTAAATCTTGATGGGTAGTTAATAAAATCGCCCCACCTTGTTCTAGATGGGCTAAAAACCGTTGTTGTAAAAATGCAACCCCGGATTTGTCTAAGGCTGTAAATGGTTCATCCAGAACCCATAACTTCGCATCATTAAGCCAGAGCCTAATCAGCGCAACACGACGTTGCTGACCGGCTGATAGAGTACGCACAGGTACATCTTCAAGACCAACTAAGCCAATTTTAGCTAATAATGAGTAAAGATCTTGCTCAGTATTGTAACCTTGAATTTGCAACCAAAACCGTAGGTTTTCAATCGCACTAAGTTGACTATTCACCCCGGTTTTATGACCGATAAATAACAACTGTCGGGCAAATTCATCATAGTTTTTAGCAATTGATTCACCTTGCCACATAACTTGTCCTTCATCGGGCGCAGAAAAACCCGCAATTATACGCAACAGTGATGTTTTACCAGCCCCATTTGGGCCTGCTAATTGCATGATTTGACCTGATTTCAAGCTGAAATTAAGATCCGCAAACAAACAACGCTCTTGCTTGATGCAGGTGACGGACTTAATGTGTAACAAGATGATGATTCTCTATACCCAAAATTAGGCGTTAGTCTATCATAATGATAGGGTAATACGAATAATGCTTTGCACCTATTAACGAAAACTTGATTTAAATTAATGAACAAACCTACACAGATAACACTAGCGAATTCGCTTCCTATAAGTCATTCGTCACACAATGGCGTTGCAAAGCAATTACCTGTTTTCAGCGAGCAAACACTCAGCGCTAAAAATATCGTATTCGCCAATGGCTCTGTGCAGATGGAAGTCTATATTGATAAGCATTGGCAAACATTGCGCTTAGCTACAACTGGCACTGAAACAAACACTCAAAAAATTGCCAGTGCCGATATTCAACTCAGTAATGATGGTAAACAACTCACTATTTTACCAAAACAAACTGAAATCAGCCTACGCCAAACAAACCAGCTGCAAAGTGTTTTGAATTTTATTAATAGTGGTGATCAGGTCGATAATAAACCATTGTCGTTGCAAATTATTTTACAACCTGCTGCAAAATTACTGTTAAACCAATTACACGCCAGTATTCCTATCAATAAAGAAGTCGCCCAACTACTGCACAGTGAACAAGGCCTAAAAGCAATAATTACTCCGAACCGCAATAATTTTACCTTAAGTGTTATTAATCGCTTTGCTGATACACTTCACCAACAGCCAATCAGTCAAGCAAAACTTGCTCTTTGGCTAAGTAAACAAGTGCCTAACGGGCAGCTACAGCTAGATAAAAACGCCGTAATACTGAGTTTTAATAACTATAATGGCAGTATTAAATTAGTACCTCAGCAGCCGTTACAGAGCCACAGTACACACTCAACTCAGCTTGGCGGAGTAATTCAAAAAGTACAATTAAATGCGCTTAATGAACAATTAATAATAAAAACGCAGCTACCAAAAATAGCCTTGCAGTTAAAAAATTCATTAGCCCATACTTTTAATTCACTGGTACAAAAAAGCCATGTACCAGGCCAGTTTAATACCCAAACAAGTGCAGCACCTATTAGCCCCTCATTGGTCAGTAGCAGCCCAATAAGCTCGTGGTTACAAGACAGTTTTGCTGACTTAAAAACCCGAATAAGTGACGCAGTACGCTATTTTGAAAGCAAACCATTTAGTCAATTAGCAATGATCAGCAATAAATCAGCTGTAGCACAATCGCTAACACCAACACATCAAACTGCACAAACCTTATTACCCAAATCACTCCGGCAAATAAACCTTGTGGCAATGGCGACAAGCAACACCCAACCATTACTGGCAGATATCAGTCAAGGTACCGCGCTGCCAAAGCATTATCACCAGTCGCCTCCCCTGGTACAGTTATTTCAGCGATTAAAAGCCGGTTTAGCAAGTATTACAGAGCCTAATGTGGTTAAAAATAACAGTACTACTGCGGCGCCACTGAGCAACGATACAGATAGCCATCAGCAATTAAATAAACTAGCCGCCGCGATTCAATCCAGCAAGCAAACTGCAGTAGCGCAAAATAAAATACCGCAGGTTACTGCTAATCCAAAACAAACAGCCGCTGATATTCATGCTCAACCGACTCAACCGGCTCAGCTAAATAAAGAACCTATCACTAAAGCGCCGGCACGCAGTTCCGAACAAATTCTACCCAGCAAAATCAATAGTACAACTGTCAATGTCAGTGATAATAGCGCTGCAGCCAAAACAGTTATAGCCGATGCTCAGCAAAAATTAAAAACAACTCCACCGTTTGCTGCTGGGGTAGATACTAAAGTAGCATCTCTAACAGCACAGTTAAACAACGACAATCTAAAATCAAGTACCCACTCACATATCGATGCACCATTAAAAGGGCCGATAACTAGCGCTTTGCCAGCCAGCCAGATTAGCTTGCCACTGGAAGCCAAATTATTGGCACCACTTTTAAAAACGCCTATCGAAAAGCCGCTGCCTAATTTTAAATCAGCAGCAAACTACGATAAACAGCATATCGCTTCACAAATTGATAAACTAGCAACGACCAAAGTGAGTGATAATGTCGATTTAAATCGGCTAGTCAATCAAGCTTTTAGCCGCATGATTGACAGCCAATCGTTGCAACCGTTAACCATTCAACGAGAAATACTCAGTGTTTTACGTCCAGAAAGCTTAACAAATAGTGCCCTGCAAAATAGTTTTAGCCAATCTGTTGAGCATTTGGCCGTGGCTATTTTAGCGGCTCCAAGCTTAGCAAATATCAGCGCATTGAATTTTAATAGTCAAAGCTCACTTGATGCTTTACTCCAAGTATTGGTGCCTAACTTTAAAGCAATTAACCCACAGAAACTGCAAGAACAATTACTACAGCCACAATCACAAGCATTAGCGGCTGAGCTGAGCCAAATAAAAACTGCAATTAGCCAAATTAACACGACCCCCATAAATCAGCAGCCTGATAATAATCCGTTAGTACAATTTTTACTGCCGATGCGACTGCCACCGGAAACCGCACAGACAGAAATTTCATTAGGGCAATATAAAAAACCAAGCCAAAATAAACTCGAAGATAAAAATGTTTGGTTTGTGCGACTTAATTTTGATTACGCAGAGCTAGGCCAATTACAGATCACCGCTGAATTAATGGATAAAGCACTAGATTGTCAATTACTTGCCTCAAGCCAAGATATCACCGCAATGGCTCATCCGCATCTTGAGAGTTTGCGCCATAAATTAACAGCTCATGGCTTACAAGTTGGTGAAATGAAGCTAAGCCAAGGTGCGCCGCAACACCAAGCTTTTTATCAGTCCCATGCCATTATTAATATTAAGGTTTAAACCATGAGTGAGATACCAAAACATAAGTCTGCAATTGGTTTAGTTTACGAAGCCGGTCGCACTCCTACAGTCAGTAGTAAAGGGTTTGGTGAGCTCGCAGAAGAGATCATTAAAGCCGCAGAAGAAAAAGGAATTTTGATCCACAAAGATGAAGCTTTGGCTAAAACGTTATCGCATTTAGAGCTTGGCGAAGAGATCCCAAGAGAACTGTATTATGTGATTGCCGAACTGATTGCTTTTTCATATGTACTGCGGGGTAAATTTCCACCTGGCTGGCAAGACTTTCAAGGCAAGTTAAATATTCAGGCGTAAAAAATAAAAGGCGCTAATTAGCGCCCTTTTGATGATGTAACGACATTAATAGTTCGGCTTCGGCACGCGGAAGTTCACACTCTCGTATGATCTCTTCAATATCGGCACCTAATTCAACCATTTTCACTGCTCGAGAATAAATTTTCGCATCAGGATCGTCATATTTTTGCGCATCTTGTAACTGCGCTAACTCTTGATTTCGCTGCTCTACAGCAACTAAGCGCTTACCAATACTTAGCATACCGGTGCGCATTTCTGCGACTTCACTGCGTAAAATACTGAGCTGTTGTTGAGTTTCTTGCAGTTGCAGTATTTTGCTTTTTAATGCTGCAGCGTACTTATTATGATTAATAAAAATTAGTCCCAGGCATACTAACACCAGTACAATTGAGACTCCAAGCAACGAGTATAACAACATAGTTTTTCCGTAAGCGTTATAAATCGCTCAACTCATCCCACTCTTCGTCATTTAGTAATTTATTTAAATCAACTAAAATCAATAATTCACCATCACGATTACTAACACCTTGAATAAACTTGGCACTTTCTTCAGTACCAATGTTTGGTGCACTATCAATTTCTGAGCTACGCAAATAAACCACTTCTGCTACACTGTCGGCTAAGATACCAATAACTTGCTCTTCAGCTTCAATAATTAATACTCGTGAATTGTCTGTTGCTTCTGCAGACATCAAACCAAATCGTGCACGCGTATCGATTACTGTTACAACATTGCCACGTAAATTAATAATCCCTAAAACATAGCTTGGAGCACCTGGTACTGGAGCAATCTCTGTGTAACGCAAAATTTCTTGCACTTGCATCACATTCACACCATAGGTTTCTGATTCAAGCTTAAAAGTTACCCACTGCAATACTTCATCATTGCCATCGGTATTTTTACTGCTTGATAATAATCTTTGTTCACTCATGTTATTACTCCAAATATCGTTACTGGTCGCGGCTATCTAAACCTTGCTCTAATAATTGACCTAAGCTTTGCACATCAATTAAGGCACACATTTTTTCTTTAATTACACCTGCAAGCCAAGGCCGCTTGCCACTTTTAGCTCGCCATTTTACATCTTCACTACGTAGTGTAATATTATTAACTAGCTTTTCAGCCAACAATCCCCATTGGCTATTACCTAAAGTAATTAAGTATTGGTAGTTTAATTTGTCTTCTAACTCTTGGGTATACTTTTCTGGCATCACCCAGCGAGCAGTATCGACTACATTAAGATTCTCATCACGATTTAGCATCACTCCTTTAAACCACTTGGGTTTACCAAAAAGCTGATTAACTTCACCTAATTGATGAATACCACCTAATGCTTTTAATGGTACAGCGAGAGTCAGCCCTGCCACTTCAAAGAATAACGCCTGAAACTCGCCGTCAAAATAATCTTCTTGACGCTGTACAGGAGTCTTGTCTTTAGCAATATTTAACTGTTCGCTCACTTTAGCTATATCTTTGATATTAGCTTGGATCTGTGGTTTCTCAAGGAGCGGTGTAATTTGCGCTGGTATTTCTTTCTCAAGGCTCGTCTTTGGCTCATCAAGTGCGTTTGGCTGCACAATCGTTTGCTGCGATGCCTTTAGTGGCATTTTATTGCTACTTTCTGTGGATGGAACTTGTTCGAGTAATTTTGCAACCGGGTGTAAGTCTGTTGACTCATCGTCTTCGCACAGTAAAGCCCCCAAGTACTGGGTCATTACTTTTTCATTAGCAAATAATTGCTTACTCATTCATTAACCTTGTTCAATCAAATAATCGAGTAATGCGCGATAAGCATAAACACCTCTTGAGCGTGGACAATACTGAATCGGTACTTGTTGAGCTAAACTTGCATCACGGAACTTAGTGTCTACGGGTATTACCCCTGGCCATACCTTTTCTTGGTACGTTTGCTGTAATGTCTTATATGCTTCAAGGGATGCATTTGTGCGCTTATCATACATTGTAGGGATAATGGTATATTGATACTGCTTTGATTGCGAGCTTTGCATTAATTCCATGGTCCGCATCATTCGGTCAAGCCCTTTGAGTGCTAAAAACTCAGTTTGTACTGGCACTAAAATGCGCTCACTTGCAGCCAATGCGTTAACCATTAAGACACCTAACACTGGCGGGCAATCTAAAATAGCATAATCATAATGCTCACTAATTTTTGCTAAGGCTTTTTTTAAGATAAGCCCCATTCCGGTCTTATTACCCATACTACGATCGAGTGTCGCTATAGCCATAGTTGCAGGAAGAATATCTAAGTTGTCTATGTTCGATGGACACAAAGCTTGCAATATTTCTTCACTTGCCATGGTGTTACCACGGGCAAATATATCATACACACTAACTTCTAAATCTTCTGAATCAATGCCAAAGTAATACGTTAAAGATGCATGAGGATCGGTATCAATCAGTAATACCCGCTTTCCTTGCAGCGCTAATATACCAGCTAAACTCACAGCCGTGGTCGTTTTCCCTACTCCGCCTTTTTGATTTGCTACCGTCCAAATTTTCACATCACACCTTATTTTTGTTCGTTGCGCGTTGTAATTCGTATACCACCGTGTGGGAGTTGGATCACTTTAATAGTGTTATCATCACTTGGCAACTCAATTGGCTGCTCAGCTTCAGTTTCTATTGCTGATTGCTCGATTGATACAATGGGCTTGGGTGGTAAACCATATTTTGATAATGCAACGACTACTTTACGATTTTCAGCGCGCCCTTGCTCTGTATCATTATCGGAAAAAGGAGAATACTGACCGTAACCTTCGATGGCCATTCGCGCAGGGTTGATACCCAATGCATCAAGTTCGACTAAAATAGAGGTCGCTCTTGCAACAGATAGCTCCCAATTAGAACGAAACATTTCATTATGAATAGTTTCATTATCGGTATAACCACGTACTCTGACGTAGTTATCTACAGGAGCAATAATATCGTTCACTAATTTTATTACTGCTTTCGCGCGTTGATGCGCCACAGCACTGCCACTGGAAAATAACATTCCTGAGCTTAACTCAATAATCAACCAGTCTTGGTGTAACTCTAAACTTGCTTCGCCATCGCGTATTTCATCGATCAAAGCTGATTGTAATTTAGTTAATAAACTATCTAGCGGTTTACCTAAGTGTTTTTGTTTTATGTTACTGGTGTCGCTTTGGCCATCAAGTAACTGCGGGCCAACTTCTTGCTTTTGAATACTCTCACCAAACAACAGTTCTTTTTCTGGGCTTACTCTGTCGGTTAATAAACCAGTACCGGTCACACCTTGGCCTTCTTGGCTATACTGACGAGCTGACTTGTCAAAAACCTGCTCCAGCGAATCAGATAAAATTTGGAAGCTTTCTTCTTTATTAATCGCAATCGCATACATCACTACAAAGAATGCAAACATAATAGTCATGTAATCGGCGTACGACACTAGCCAACGTTCTGTATGCTGACTTTTGGTCGATGAGTGACGAAGTCGACGGCGCATCATAATAATTATTCTTGTAGCTGACTTGGACGCTCTACACGATACGCTTCAAGTTTCAGCTCAATATTGACAGGGCTATCACCTTGGCTCATTGCAATAATTCCTTCAGCTAATAACTCATGAAACAGCATCTTTTGTTCTACTTGTTGTTTTAGCTTATTAGCCATGGGTAAAAACAGTAAATTTGCTAAACCAACCCCATAGATGGTCGCGATAAAAGCCGTCGCAACCCCCGCACCTAACTTTTCAGGCTCAGTGATAAATGACATTGCTTGGATCAGACCAAGCACTGCACCTAATATACCGATAGTAGGACTGTAACCGCCCAACGCCTCGTACACCCGGCTGGCTTCAAGTAAACGTTCCCTTTCTAACAATAAATCAATTTCTAACGCATCTCTAAGTTTTTGCTCGCTGTTACCATCAATCAATAAACTCAGGCCTTTGGCAACGTACGGGTCTGGATGTGTTAATGCTACTTCTTCAAGCGCTAAATACCCTTCTTGGCGAGCTTTTTGTGACCAACTTTTAACTTGCTCAATTGCTCTGTCGATATCATGACTTGGAGGAAAAAACACCCAATGACTTATTCTTAAGACTTTATTAAACGTATGTGCCGGTGTTTGTAGCATTACAGCACCTAACGTACCACCCAATACAATAATTAGTGCTGGGCCATTAAATAAAGCACTTACAACCCCACCCTCTAGTGAGTAACCATAGCCAATCGCCAAAAGTGCAACGAACAGGCCTAGAAACGACAACTTATCCACAACCAATTTCTCGAACTAACCGATTAGCAACCTCTTCAAGTGCGATACTTGCCGACGATAGCCCAGCGTTAGCAACCGCCTGTGGCATACCATATACCACACTGGTTTTTTCATCTTGCGCCCAAATAGTGGCGCCGGCTTGTTTGAGCATTCTTGCACCATCTCGTCCATCAGCGCCCATGCCTGTAAGTACCACAGCTAACACATCACCTTGAAAAGATTTGGCTGTACTAGCAAAAGTAACGTCAACACTGGGCTTATAAGTGATCCGCGCACTGTCGTCCTCAAAAACACGTAACGTGCGATTTCCACCTCGTCCCTCAACCAGCATCTGTTGACCACCTGGCGCTAGATAAGCGACGCCTGGCATTAATCGGTCGCCTTGTTGTGCTTCTTTTACTTTTATTTTGCACAAGCCATTTAAACGAGCGGCAAATGCTGGCGTAAACGCAGCTGGCATATGCTGTATTAACAAAATGGGATGTGGGAAATTGGCCGGCAACTTAGTCAAAATAGTTTGCAGTGCGACAGGCCCCCCTGTGGAGGTGCCTATTGCAACTATTTGATATTTCTTACCCGAAGCACGTGTATTAGCTGCAATGTTCGAAGCGGGCGCTGTGCTGCGGTTAAAACTTCTATCAGGTTGAGTTATCGCAGGTCGACTTGTTGTACCTGCAGAAACGGAAGGTATTGATGTCGGTGTCGGCCTACTGAAGCGTGATAGACGCTTGCGTCCAATTTCTTTTACTTTATTTTGTAATAACTTAATCGCATCTTCATTATTACGAGCAATGTCTTCAAATTTTTTCGGTAAAAAATCTAAAGCACCCGCATCAAGTGCGTCTAAGGTTGCTGTTGCGCCATCACGGGTCAAGGAAGAGAACATCAGAATTGGGGTTGGATTTGCTGCCATGATCTCTTTTACAGCACTAATACCATCAAGCACAGGCATTTCAACATCCATAGTGATTACATCTGGACGCAATTGATTTGTCTTGTCTACCGCTTCTCTGCCATTTACCGCAAAACCAATTACTTCAATATCCTTATCTTGCTCGAGTATTTCGCTCACCCTGCGGCGAAAGAAACTTGAATCATCAACAACTAAAACTTTAACTGCCATTGGCATACTCTATGTAAATTTTATCTGTGAGAGCCATATATAGCTCTCACAATAAGATAAGAATTGGACTAACCTGCGTAATGTTTTAACAGGTTTGGAACATCTAAGATTAGCGCTATACCACCGTCAGACGTGATCGTTGCACCTGCCATACCAGGTGTTCCTTGTAGTAAAGCATCAAGCGGTTTAATAACAACTTCTTCTTGACCAATCAATGAATCCACTACAAAACCAACTTGTTGCGTACCTATTTGTACAATTACAACATGGCCTTGAGCTTTGCGTAATGATCTGTCAGCACCTTTGACTAACCAATGTTCTAAATAAAACAACGGTCGTGCTTTCTTACGAACAATAATGGTTAATTGGCCATCAACTACATTCGTTTTAGTTAGATCTAGGTGGAATATTTCATTAACACCAGCCAGTGGTAATGCAAATGTTTGCTCACCGACAACCACCATCAATGTCGGCAAAATAGCCAACGTTAACGGAACTTTAATTTCTAGGATTGTACCTACACCTAGCTCAGATTGAATACTCACAGAACCATTTAGTTGGGTAATTTTGGTTTTCACCACATCCATACCCACACCACGACCCGAAATATCAGAGATCTGTTCTTTGGTGGAAAAGCCTGGTGCAAAAATAAGGTTATAGGCTTCTGTATCAGATAATCGAGCAGCTTGCTCGTGATCAAGCACCCCTTTATTGATTGCTATTTTTTTCAGCTTTTCGGGATCCATACCAGCACCATCATCTCGGATGGTAAGCAAAATATGATCACCTTCTTGCGATGCTGATAAAGTTACAGTCCCAGTCCTTGCTTTACCTGCCGCTTCACGCACATCAGGCATTTCAATACCGTGGTCTACAGAGTTACGCACCAAGTGGACTAAAGGATCTGCCAGTGCCTCAACTAAGTTTTTATCTAAATCAGTTTCTTCACCCACGAGCAATAAATTGATGTCTTTTTTCAAACTGCGGGCTAAATCACGTACTACGCGAGGGAAACGACCGAACACTTTCTTGATCGGTTGCATCCGCGTTTTCATCACCGCACCTTGCAAGTCCGCAGTTACTACATCAAGGTTTGAAATGGCTTTACCCATCGCTTCACTTTCAGTATTGGTTGCTAAACTGACTAGGCGATTGCGCACTAGCACAAGTTCACCGACCATATTCATTATTTGATCAAGGCGTTTTGTATCAACGCGCACAGTGGTATCAGCTTGTGGTGGAACTGATTTTTTCGCAACAGCTGTCGCTGGAGCTGGCTTTTCAGCCGCTTTCGCAGGCTCAGACACTGCTGGTTTAGGCGCAGGTTTAGCTGCGGCAACAGGTGCTGGGGGAGGGACTGGTTTTTGAGCGGGTGTTGGCTCAGTATCTGCAACTGCTTGTGGTGCACTCCCTTTGCCGTGCAATTCATCTAATAATGCTTCAAACTCATCATCGCTGATCTCGTCTGGACTATTACTTTTAGTTGGCTCTGATGACGCTTGGGGCGGTTTAGGCGGAGTATTTTCGGTGCTTGCAGTATCTTTATTACTGACCAAACCAAAGCTACCAACACCATGTAATTCATCTAATAAATTATCGAATTCGTCATCAGTAATATCACTATTTGATGACTCATTGCTAACTGTTACTGCTGGAGTTACAGGACTTTGTCCTTTTCCATGCAGCTCATCTAGCAAACTTTCAAATTCATCTTCTGATATATCATCGATTTGAACATCTTTTTTATCGCTATCAACTTGACCATCAAATAACAAGTCAAATGCAAATGGATCATCAGAATCATCTAAAATAGCATCAGCATCAACAACAGGAGTATCGTCTGCAGGCTCAGCAGCGCCAGTTAGTTCTTCAGCAGTTGGCGGCAATCCCAATTTATGTAAAACAGCCAGCAACTCTGGATTTGCAGGTTCTGGTTTTTCTCGGCTTTGGATGGTCGCAAACATTTCGTTGATAGTATCGAGCGCTTGCAAGATCACGTCCATCAGCTCAGAATTAACCTTACGAACACCTTGACGCAATAAATCGAAAACGTTTTCTGCACCGTGACAAGCGTCAACTAGCTCAGTCATGCTTAAAAAACCTGCGCCGCCTTTTACCGTATGAAAACCACGGAAAATTGCATTGAGTAATTCGGTATCATCTGGGTTATTTTCAAGCTCCACCAGCTGTTCTGACAAAAGCTCAAGAATTTCTCCAGCCTCTACTAGAAAATCTTGTAAAATATCTTCATCGACTTCAAAGCTCATGCAGTTCTCTCCTCTTAGAAGCCCAAGCTTGATAATAAATCATCAACATCATCTTGTCCTGAGACAACATCATCACGAGATTCTTTATCAATAATTGGCCCTTCAGGGCCTGCAAGTGTATTTTCAGCAGGCGGTTTTTCAATGACTGGTGCTATTGTTTTTGTTTCGCTATCATCTTGGCTACCAAATGCTGTCAACAAGTGGATCAAGCTGTCTTCTACTTCTCTAACAAGCTCTATCACTCGACGGATCACTTGACCTGTTAAATCTTGAAAATCTTGTGCCATCAAGACATTGGTCATGAGTCCTTGCAACTCATCCGTTTTAGTTTGCGAGCTATTCATGAACTTATCTAAGCTGTGGCATAATGTTTTAAACTCACCTAGCTCAATTTCACGATTCATTAAACGATCCCAAGTGGGTTTAATGTCTGAAATATCATCTGCAAGCTGTTGGGCAATTGGTAAACTTGCTTCTACAGCATCCATGGTTTTATTAGCAGCGTTCTCTGTCATTTCCATAACATAGTTTAGACGCTGCTTAGCATCGGGGAGTGCGTCTTTGGTCAAATCAGCTAAACGTGTATCAAGCTCAAAATTTTTCAACGCATCATGAAGCTGACGCGTAAGTTTGCCTACTTCGGCAAATAATTCTGATTGCTCTTTTGACGCCGCATCAATAATTAACTGATCAGCTTTATCTTGTTCACCATTTTCAAGGTAAACCACAAGCTGCCGGGCTTGTTCTAAACTGATCTGAGGCGCAGCTGGTGCTGACATAAGCCTCTCCTATTTATTTAACCTAAACGCTCAAACACTTTTTCCAATTTGGTTTTCAGTGTTGCGGCTGTAAATGGTTTAACGATATAGCCGTTAACACCAGCTTGTGCAGCAGCAACAATTTGTTCTTTTTTAGCTTCTGCTGTTACCATTAAAACAGGGATGTGTTTCAGGCTGTCATCGGCCCTGATAGCGCGCAAGAGGTCAATTCCTTGCATGCCAGGCATGTTCCAATCTGTTACTACAAAATCAAATTCTTGATTCTGCAACATCGGTAAAGCTGTTGAGCCATCATCAGCTTCTTGTACATTTGTAAAACCCAAATCTCTTAACAGATTTTTGATAATACGTCTCATCGTCGAAAAATCATCAACAACAAGAATTTTCATGTTTTTATCCAAAACATCCTCCGGTGAGGTCTGAACCTATATTTACTTACTACTAGTTAATCCAGTCATTGATTTTTGCTTTGAGCTTAATCATCGCCTGACCATGTATCTGACTCACACGCGATTCGCTTACATCGAGTATATGTCCAATCTCTTTTAAATTCATTTCATCATTATAATAAAGCGACAATACTAACCCATCTCGTTCAGGTAAAGATTGTATAGCTGTTAATAATGATTGATTAAAACGTTCATTTTTAACGTTATTAAAGGGCTTGTCTAGTGCTAAATCATGTCCCACTGGTGTGATAACATCTTCATCAATTCCCAAGTCTTCTATACCTAAAACCTTACTTGAATTTACATCACTAAGAATATGATGGTACTCATCTAGCGTAATATCAAGTTTTTCAGCAACTTCACTATCTTTAGGTTCTCGATTCAGGCTGCTTTCTAGCTCACTAATCGCTTCAGCAACTCTGCGGCTATTACGGTGCACTGAGCGAGGAGCCCAATCACCTCGGCGCATTTCATCCAGCATCGCACCACGAATACGAATGCCTGCAAAGGTTTCAAAGCTTGCACCTTTAGTCGCATCAAAGTTTTTTGATGCTTCAATTAACCCTATCATCCCCGATTGAATCAAATCATCGAGTTGCACACTCGCGGGTAAACGAGCGATCAAATGACAAGCCACTTTTTTAACTAAAGAAGCATGTCGCTCAACAATCACATTTAAATTTTGTGTCGATTGATATCCCATCGCTTTATTCACCGATGCCGTCATAGTTAGCCGTTTACTAATTTTTCTATGAAAAATTCTAAATGGCCAGATGGTTGATTAGGTATAGGCCATTTAACTGCTTTTGTCGCTAATGTTTTAAATGCAATTGCCGCTGGAGAATTTGGAAATAAATCAACAATTACTTTTTGACGACGAGTTGCTTTACGCATGTTTTCATCATAAGGGACTGTTGCAACCAATTCCATTGAGACATCCAAAAAGCGATCCGTTACTTTTGAGAGCTTAGCAAATAGTTCGTGGCCTTCACGCATACTGCGCACCATATTAGCAACTATTTTAAACTTATACACACCATGCTCACGACTCAACACTTTGATTAATGCATAAGCGTCGGTTATTGAGGTCGGTTCATCACATACTACTACCATGACATCTTGCGCTGCGCGCGAAAAACTTAATACCATGTCAGAGATACCAGCAGCAGTATCAACAATTAATATATCAAATTCGGTATTCAACTCACTAAAAGCACGAATTAATCCAGCATGTTCTGATGGTGAAAGTTCCACCATACTTTGTGAGCCTGACGTCGCTGGTACTATTTTAATTCCTGCAGGCCCTTCAACTAAAATTTCATCGAGCTCACATTCACCTGATAGTACATGAGATAGATTACGTTCAACCCGAAGCCCTAACATCACATCACAATTTGCTAAACCCAAATCGGCATCCAGAACTAACACTCGGTTTCCGAGCTGACCCAACGCAATCGCAGTGTTAAGTGAGACGTTAGTTTTCCCTACGCCACCTTTACCACCTGTTACAGCGATAACTTTAACGCCGTTATTATTGTTTTGACTCATTTTACGCAGGCCACTTGCTTGATCTAATACTGTGTTAATCATACATCCCTACTGTGCTTGACGCTACTGCTTGGCGTCGTGAATGTTGTGCTTTTGTTCTTTTTAAATACAATTGTTCTGCTTTTTTTACTAATTTCTCTGCATTGGCGACCCGAATGTCCTCTGGAACGCGCTGACCGTTAGTAAGATACCCTATTGGAAGGCGATTTTGAATCGCTATACTAATAATCTCACCTAAACTTAATGATTCGTCTAATTTAGTGAAAATACAGCCACTTAATTGTACCTTCTTAAAATGTCTTACGGTTTCTTGTAAAACATTAATTTGTGCGGTCGCACTGAGCACTAAATAATTGCGAATATCGACACGTTGATTACGCATTAATGTATTTAGCTGCTCAGTTAAACGTAAATCACGTTGGCTCATTCCCGCGGTATCTATTAATACTAGACGCTTATTTCGTAAATGATATAAAACTTCTGCTAATTCATTGGCATCTTTAACTTGTTTTACACCACAACCGATGATCCGGCCATAAGTAGCTAACTGTTCATAAGCGCCAATACGGTAAGTATCAGTGGTAATTAGCGCAACTTTATCTGCACCATATTTTTGTGCGCCAAGGGCTGCAAGTTTTGCCACGGTTGTAGTTTTACCTACCCCAGTAGGACCAACAAGTGCATATACCCCGCCTTGGCGAAGGATTTCGTTATTTGTAGTATGCATTTGGTTTTCAACCATTTGCAATAGTGCTTGCCAGGCTTGCTGACGTGACACATCGTCCGGAATAAAGCAGGCCATTTGCTCTGCAACTTCACTGTCGATACCCATTCCAACTAAACGATCGATCATGCATGCGCGAGTAGGATCGCGACGCGCTAAATCTTGTTGCATCAAACCCGATACCTGATACTCAAGTAATTGACGCATCGCAGCCATTTCATCACGCATAGCGGTGATTTCATCTGTTTTGGCTGCACTTTTTGTTGGCATCGGAGTATCTAAATCATCAAAACCACTTTCTAGATCATCATCAAAACCTAAGCTATGTGCTTGCGTTTGTGGACGCGGCGCAGTATCGCGACGAGCAAAATCACTATGCGCTTGTGGTTCATGGCGAGCTTGCTGTGCTTGATGTTGTTGCTGTGGTTGATACTGAGTAGATGTATCAATCCCTGACTGGCTAAACATAGACGCAAGCTCAGGTGAGCGTGGACGCGGTGATTGGCGCTCTAATAATGCTTGTAAGCTATCAGCTACCGCAGCTTGCGGCTCATGCTGCGCACGTTGTGGCGCAGGTTTAACAAAGTTAGCATTCGTTTGCGGTTGCGCCTTAGCAACATGTGGTTGTGCCGGTGCTTTCGGGGCTGCTTTATCATAATCAACGGCGGCAACAATCTCTACCCCATTGGCTAATTTTTTATTTGACATGATTACAGCATCTACACCGAGTTCATCTTTAACTTCTTTCAGTGCGGTGCGCATATCTTTAGCAAAAAAACGTTTTATTTTCATGGTTCAACCCCTTTAAAATCCGATTATTGGCCTACTGAGCTGACAATCTTGATCTGTCTTTCGTCTGGTACCTCTTGATAAGACATCACTCGCAATCCTGGAATGGTGTACTTAACAAAACGAGATAACACAGTGCGTAACATTCCTGACGTTAGCAATATCGAAGGTTCACCGGCCATTTCTTGGTTTTGATGCGCTTCATTTAATGATTGTTGAAGTCGCTCTGCAAGTCCTGGCTCTATTCCGGCACCTTCGTCGCCTGCATTTTGTAGTGACTGATGCAACATCTGTTCCAACTCAGGCGCCAAGGTTATGACAGGGATTTCTGATGACATTCCAACCGCGTCTTGAACAATTAATCTGCGCAGTGAAATTCGCACTGCTGCGGTTAATACATCAGGATCTTGGCTTCGAGGGCCATACTCAACAAGGGTTTGTACAATTGAACGCATATCGCGAATAGCAACGCCTTCATTTAATAAATTTTGTAATACTTTAACAATTGCTGTTAGTGGTAAAATATCTGGCACTAGCCCTTCAACTAAACGAGGATGACTTTTTGCCAGCATATCTAATAGATTTTGCACTTCCTCGTGGCCGAGTAACAAGGCCGCGCTGTTAGTTAGTAACTGACTAATATGCGTTGCTACCACAGTCGCTGCATCAACCACGGTATAACCGAGTGATTGTGCTTCATCTTTTTGATCTGGTTTGATCCAAATAGCGTCTAGACCAAAGGCAGGATCTTTAGTAGCAATCCCTTTTATTGGACCAAATACTTGGCCAGGATTAATAGCCAACTCATCACCGTGCTTAAGCTCGCCCTCACCACTTGAAACACCCATCATGGTAATTCTGTATGCATTTGGGTCTAACTCTAAGTTATCGCGAATATGCACTGGTGGAATTAAAAAACCAAGTTCTTGAGATAACTTTTTACGTACCCCTTTAATTCGGTTTAATAATTCGCCACCTTGTGATTGATCAACTAATGGAATTAAGCGATAGCCAACTTCGAGGCCAATTACATCAACTTGTTGTACATCATCCCAACCTAGCTCTTTTTGCTCTTGCTTGTTAGCAACACCAGTGCCTGTTGCACCGCCATTGGCAGCTTCTGCTTCCTTAGCAGCCGCTTCTTTGAGCTTACTTTGCTGGGTGTAATACGCTAAATAACCAAGTAAAGCACCAAGGCTTAAAAAGGCAAAATGTGGCATACCCGGGACCAAACCCATCACGATTAAAATACCCGAAGCAATAAATAATGATTTTTCGTTACCGAGTTGTTTCTTAAATTGATCGCCCATATTGAGCGATTCATTTTGACGAGTAACAACAATTGCAGTGCCAATAGATAACAGTAATGATGGTAATTGTGCAACTAGACCATCACCAATGGTCAGTAAGGTATACACTTCCATTGCGTTACCAAAGCTTAAATCATGCTGGATCATACCAACAAACAAGCCGCCAACAATATTGATGATCAGTATCACTATACCAGCAATCGCATCACCTTTTACAAACTTACTCGCACCATCCATAGAGCCATAAAAGTCCGCTTCACGGGTGACTTCTTCACGGCGGTCTCGTGCTTGCTCTGCACTAATAAAACCCGCATTCAAGTCGGCATCAATGGCCATTTGTTTGCCTGGCATCGCATCTAAGGTAAAGCGTGCCGATACCTCAGAGATCCTGCCTGCGCCTTTGGTGATTACCACAAAGTTGATGATGATCAAAATCAAAAACACCACTAAACCAACTGCGTAGTTGCCACCAATTACCACTGAACCAAAAGCTTCGATTACTTTACCTGCGGAATCGCCACCGTTATGGCCTTCAAGCAGCACCACCCGGGTACTGGCAACATTTAGTGCCAAACGCATAATAGTTGCAATCAATAGTACTGCGGGAAACATCCCAAATTCAACAGGCTTCATGGTGTAAACTGTCACTAACAACACCACTAATGCTAAAGCTATATTAAACGAGAAAAGAATGTCGAGTAAAAATGGCGGTAACGGTAAAATCACCATGCCCAGCGCAGCGAGCACCAGCAAAGGTGTACCAACACCTTTTAAATACTCTTTTTTATCTTTATTAAGTTGTTGTAATACAGCTTTAAATTCCATAATTCTACAATTTCAAAAAATTGACACTAAACGGAATTTGCAATAACTATTCCAAGTTATTAATTACGAGCTTAAAAGAATACTGATTATTCAAATCAATACTTATAGGCATCTGGAATTGGGAGTGTTTTATTCAATTTTGTAGGGCGTTTACCACGGCCTTTTTGAAAGCGTTTAAGCTGAAATACATAAGCTAAAACTTGTGCGACTGCAGTAAATAGTTGGTCAGGGATTTGTTCTCCTACTTCGGCAGTATGATACAGTGCTCGAGTAAGCATGGGGGACTCTACAATGGGTACCTCGTTACCTATGGCTATTTTTCTAATTTGCATCGCCATCTCATCAACGCCTTTGGCAACTAATATAGGCGCGCCAGCGCGCTCTGTGTCGTACTTTAATGCCACAGAGTAATGAGTAGGGTTGGTAACAACTACATCGGCATCTGGCACATCCTGCATCATGCGTCGCTGCGACATTTGTCTTTGCGTTTGTCTTATACGCGCTTTAATTTGCGGATCACCTTCAGAATTTTTATATTCATCTTTGACTTCTTGTAGAGTCATTTTTAATTCTTTGTGATGTTTATGGCTTTGATATGGCGCATCAATCGCAGCAATAATGGTTAAGGTGCAGGTCAGCCCTAAAAACATCCATGCGAGTATCTCTAAGGCATGAATGATATTGCCCGGCGCACTTTCAATACTCAGATGAAGAATTTCATCAAAGAAGGTGTTGATCAAAAAAATGGCAAAGCCCGCCACGACCACAAACTTTAAAATCGATTTCACCAACTCGACGCCCGCTTGTGGACCTAACATCCGCTTTATACCTTTTGCTGGTGACATTTTACTGGCTTTGGGTGCTGCCGCCTCCCAACTAAAGTTAAAACCACCTAACAAGGTATTACCTATGATACCCGCCAGCACAATAATAAACACGAACATCGCCATCGGAAATACTAGCGCATCGGCCACCGCTCCCCACACAGAAAACATTTTCGTAGTATCGTAGGTTTCATTGCGGTTCAAACTGAGCATGCGACCCATTATATTATACAGTCCCTTGCCAATCTCAGGTCCGTACATAAGTAATGAAATCGCTGAAAAAATAAGTACAAACATGGTGCCAAGCTCTTTTGAGCGCGCAACCTGGCCTTTCTTTTTCGCGTCGTCTACTTTTTTCCCCGTGGGTTCTTCGGTTTTTTCTTGACCTGAATCTTCAGCCATCACTCTCTCCTATGGGGAACAACCAACTAAAGTACACATTAACTCAATCATTTTTAGCCATTGAAATTCAAATTGAGTAACAAAGTTACCTAAGGTTGCCCAAATAATGACTAAACCTGCAACCAAGGTAAACGGAAAACCGATTGAAAAAATGTTTAACTGCGGTGCTGCACGGGTCATCACACCAAACGACATATTAATCACCAGCATAGCTGTTAAAGGCGCCAAAGATAACACCAAGGCGGTAGTAAACATCCAGCCGCCCCACGTCACTATGTCCCAATAATGATCAACCGCCCACCAATTACCGTCGATTGGTAGCACCTCAAAGCTATGCACTACCATTTGGATCATCATTAAATGGCCATTAAATACAAAGAATAATAGCGTGGCTAGAATCAAATAAAACTGCCCAACAGCAGGCACACTCATACCATTAGAAGGATCAACAACAGAGGCGAAACCAAGGCCAGTTTGCATTGCTAATATTTGCCCTGCTAACACAAAAGTATTCAACATCAGTACAGAAGCAAAACCTATCGCAACACCGATTAACATTTGTTGAATAACTACCAATATCATCTCAAAAGAGAATAAGTTATTAAATGTCGCAGGCGGAAGTACTGGTACAACTAAAAAAGTAATCATTACCGCTAGACCCATCTTGATCCGCGTAGGCACATTTTTAGCACCCAGCCCCGCCATGATCATAATCATCGAGCTGATCCGTACTAGTGGTAACAAAAAATCACTCAGCCACTGAATAATAACCGAAAATGGGAATTCCATACTAGCCTGCAATTTCAGGAATAATTAACACTATTCGACTAAAAAAATCCATTAACTCTTGCGTTAACCAATGCCCTCCAACAATCAAGGCGCTGATAGTAATTAATAGCCGCGGCAAAAAGCTTAATGTTTGTTCATTGATTGACGTTGCGGCCTGAAATACAGCTACAACTAAACCCACTAATAAACCTGGTACCACAATTGCCGATACTAATTTAATAACTAAAAATAATGCATTACTGAGAATATCGACGAAGATTTCTGGTTCCATGGTGCCCCCCTAGCCTTTGTAGGCAAAGTATTGTATTGCCATATCAAGTGCCTAAGCCAAAACTTTTAGCTAAAGTCCCCATCACTAAACTCCAGCCATCAACAAGTACAAACAACATAATTTTAAACGGCATAGACACAATCATCGGCGAGAGCATCATCATACCCATGGCCATCAAGACTGAAGCCACAACTAAATCGACTATCAAAAATGGAATAAAGAACATAAAACCAATAATAAATGCAGTTTGTAATTCGCTGGTTATAAATGCGGGGATTAATACAATTAATGGCGTTGCTTCAGGAGAATCTAACTTATCATACCCAGCAATTTTAGCGAAGGTTTCTAAATCTTTTATGCGCACCTGTGAGAGCATGAATTCCTTCATCGGCTCTTTGGCAAGTTCAAGCGCTTGAATCGAGGTCACCTGCTCATTTAAATATGGCTCAATAGCTTGCTGATTCACTTTTTGATAAACCGGCGTCATTATAAAAATACTTAGAAATAGCGACATACCTAACAATATTTGATTTGATGGTGTTTGTTGCAAACCAATTGCTTGGCGTAAAATAGCCAGTACTACGATTATGCGAGTAAATGAGGTCATCATGATCACCGCTGCAGGTATAAAGCTTAGCGCGGTCATAATAGCCAGTACTTGCAAGGTTACAGAGTAATCTTGTGAACCGTCTGGATTAGTCGTAATACTTAACGCTTCAATGCCTTCGGCGTTAACTGTGGGGATAAAAACTAATGCAAAAAGTATAAGCAGCCACTTAGTCATATTATTAATTCTTTTTAATGTGGTTAGTTTGTGGGTTTAAGAGTTTACCAAAACGTTGTGCAAGGGCTGGCAACTCTTTTTCTGTCAATGGAGTCTCTAATTTATGCAGGTAGTTAATACTGTGCGGGGTTACGCCTAGTAAGTGCTGACAATTATCAATTTCGACGACCATTAATCGCTCTCGCGCACTTAACGGTAAACTACGCACCACTTTAAATTCGTCGGTATTTGCTAAATTGGGGTTTAGTTTTTTAACCAAAAATGCCAGTACCACAATCAGTACTAGCACCATGATTAAAGACATTACCATTGAGAGTAAGTCGCCCATTGGTGTCGCTGCAGGCAGCGCTGAGCTTGCTGCAGTCGATAAAAAAAGCCAACTGCTCATCGCAGCTTCTTGATCCGTTCAACTTGGCTGATCACGTCAGTCAGGCGGATACCAAATTTATCATTAACTACGACCACTTCACCATGCGCTATCAATGTACCATTAACTAATACATCCAATGGCTCACCGGCAACACGATCAAGCTCAACAACTGAACCTTGGTTAAGCTGAAGTAAGTTACGAATATTAATTTTTGAACGCCCGACTTCCATCGAAATAGTCACGGGGATATCTAAAATTGTATCGAGTTTGCGTTTTTCTTCGCCACTCATTTCATGTCTAGCATCACTTAACTCGTCAAGTTCAGTTACTTTGGCACCATCAGAACTATCGGTCCCTTCGGCTTCGGCTAAAGCAGCCGCCCATTCGTCCATTGTATCTTGGTCATCACTCATACTATTAAACCTTTTTATTCTCTTACCAGTCTAAATCTACGCCTTCGGAAAGGTGTAGATCATCTTCTAGTTCTGCTAATTCCGCATCTGAATCAAGCTTTTTGCCACCTTTTGTAAAGACATGCAACTCTGATTTGACTGATTCAGGACGTTTAATTTTTTCACTAATTTGCAGAGCGACGTTATCACGAGAGCGACCCATTTTAGCCCTAAAGGTTGGCAGCTCTTCGACAAACACCGTTATGTGCTCTGGCATCTCAACAGGAATAATATCCCCAGCCTTAAGCTCCATAATTTGCGCTAAGGTTAAATCAACTTCAAGCAGTTGTGTTGATATTCCAACTTCAACATCCATAATCTCATCACGTAAGGCTTTGCTCCAACGTAAATCGGTATCTTCAGTATCTGATTGCACACCAGCATCGAGTAATTCACGAATAGGTTCAAGCATTGAATACGGCAATGCGATATGGAAATCCCCGCCACCGCCATCCAGCTCAATATGGAATGAACTGATCACCACCACCTCGGTGGGACTGACGATATTAGCCATTGCCGGATTAACTTCTGAATCAAGATATTCAAAAGACACATCCATTACCGGCGCCCATGCTTCTTTGTAATCTTCAAAGATTATTTTTAATAGCATTTGTACAATACGGCGCTCAGTAGGTGTAAATTCACGACCTTCTATTTTCGCATGATAGCGACCATCGCCGCCAAAGAAGTTATCAACCAGGATGAACACTAACCGTGCTTCCATAGTGATTAACCCAGTACCTTTAAGAGGACGAAAGCGCACCATATTAAGACTGGTAGGAACAAATAAAGTGTGGATATACTCACCAAACTTTATCATTTGTACGCCATTGATAGAAACTTCAGCAGTACGGCGCATCATATTAAATAAGCTAATGCGCATGTGTCGAGCAAATCGTTCGTTCACAATCTCCAGAGTCGGCATGCGACCACGAACAATACGATCTTGTGAAGAAAAATCGTATTGCAACGTATTACCGCTACCATCATCACCGTCCTGTAGATCCTCCTCTTCGACTTCATCGACACCATGCAACAGGGCATCGATTTCATCTTGGGATAATAAATCACTCACGCTGACCCCTTATTGCATTACAAAGCCGGTAAACAACACCCGCTCAATTACTTTACTACCCTCTACATCAGTTAACGCGGCTTGTACTTTATCAAGCGCTGCTACTCGTAGGGTTTCTTTGCCTTCGCTAGTACCAAGCTCATCTGCGGTGGTGGTTGAAAACACACCAAGCAATGTGCCTTCAATAAGTGGAATATGCTTTTTAGCCGTTTCTTCATTCACATCACCGCGCACTAGTAATTGCACTTTTATTTGCACAATGCGATCACGACTGGCACCAGGTACGTTAAAAATAAAAGGTCGAGGCATCGCAACATATAAGGCACTGCCAACCTTTGCACCACTACCACTTACATCTGCAGTTTCAGTTGCTGATGCAACAGATTCATCCGCAAGTGTTTCAGGAGCAGCGTCGGAGCCAGACATCAAGAAAAAGCCAGCTGCACCACCAATTACCAATACCACAGCAATAATAATTATAATCAGCTTTTTTTTACTTTTACTACCGTCTTCAATTTCTAAGTTTGCTTCTTCAGCCATGCTGCTTTCCTTTATGCCTTAATAATAGCGATATTACGAGTGTCACCGCGCACCATCAAGTTATTTATTTTTATAGTCTTATACCTCATATAATAGCAGGTGTTAGGCATAGTAATCTATTGATGATGAAGATTGTTGCCCAGAGCCTCGAATTGGTTGCTGAGTTAATGCACTTTCCTCTTCATTTTGTTGCTGATTTGCCTGTTGACCACGACCATTTTGTTGTCCGTCACCACCAGTATCACTTTGACTATTTCCCTGCTGGATACTGCTTTCACCCAGTTCAATTCCCTGCTGTGCTAACATTTCTCGTAATCTCGGCATTGATTGCTCAAGAGCTTCTTTGGCTTGCTGATTTTGTACCACAAAGTTAATTTGAGCTTGTTCTGCATCGCTACGAATACGAATTTGCATACTACCCATTTCTGGCGGATCAAGACGTATTTCAGCTTCTTTATTATTGATACTTAGTAATGCACTCACTCGTTCTTGTAGTAATTTGGCTGCATCACTTTTCATGATATTCAATGCTTGTAACGCAGTTGGATCAAGATTTATTTGTCTTGTCTGTGATGTAGGGCTCGCTTGCTGGGCATGCATTACTTGCATATCTGCCAAAGCTTGTTGATAGCTTTGCTCACTCCCTTCTACAGCCGAGGCTGTCGTAACCGCAGTGGTTAATCCGGTGAGCTGGCCAAACAATTGATTTACACGTGTCAATGTGTTGTCGCGCACAGGGCTTTGCTCTGCTTTAATATTTTCAGCAAGTTGCTCACTTTTTAGAACATTATCTTGCACTGCCAGTTTCACTTCTTGCTCTTTGCTCGCGGCCTTTATAAGTGCATCTTGTGGCGCAGATACTTTATTTGTATCTGATTTAGCGGTATTGCTATTGGTTGTTGTAGTGCTTACTAAATTATCTGTCATTGACTGAACCGTCAATTGAGCTTTTGACTCAGTCTTTTTTTCAATACTCTCTGGCTGAGCTAATTCTGCAATAGCCGTATTGATCTGAGTTAATAAAGCCCCCTTAGGCTGCTCAGTGCTCACAAAATTTTGTAATTGCTGGCTCAATGCCTGCTTTTGCACAGGACTCAACAGCGAAATATCTTTACTTAGTTGGGTTAGCTCTGCCGTGTTCATTGTCGCAACTGCCGTGGTAGGTTTTGCAACTTCTTTACTATTAAGCTCTACAAATTCAGCCAGCATTTTTTTTAAGTCAGTTACGTTAGCCGGTGATGGATCTTGCTGACGAATGACATCAACTTGATTTTGTAGCTGTTTTTGCTGCTCTGGTGTTAAGCTCGCCAACAATGGGTGTTCATTTTTTTGTACTGTAGTTGGTGAGTTAAGCAATACCTTACTGATTTGCTCTAATACAGCACTGTTACTATGCTTTGCCTGTGTAGCTGCTTTTTCAGCTACATCAGTTTGAGAGCCAATCGTAGTGGTTGATTCCACACCTTTAACTACTGGTTCTGCCTTTGAAGCAACGTCCATTGCTACTGCAGTAGCACTTGTGGTTGCTTGTTTGGCGTTAGCAGTAACGTTAGCTACAGTTGCGTGCGCATCTGCAGTTAACGCTGCACTCTGTTGAGGTTTTTCTTGCTGAGCAATCCTTGTGTCCGAATCTTTAACTAATACTTCACTTTCTTGTGGTTTAACTTGTTGAGCAAGCGTTACGTCCAAACCTTTAGCTAATACTTCACTGTTTTGTGGCTTACCTTTGCTTGTATTTTCAGCAATATTTATTTGAGCTGTTTCATTGCCAACTTCCCCACTCTTTAAGGTAGCTGCAGCTTGTTGGTTTGTTGGCTGCATTGTCATCGCTTTATTTTGCGATATCTCTTTTGCCACTTGAATATCATCAATAATAGGAGTCACAGCATCATCAGGAGGGGTGTTTCCCTTCAGTTGAAGCTGTTTATCAATCGCCTCTGCCAGCACCGTTTTTTCAGTAAGTAGCGTTGGTTTTAGTTGTTTATCGACTAGTTGTGCAATTGGATCATCAGTGGCAGGAGTGTCTGTATCAATAATAGGCGTAACATCATCAATTGGACGAGGTCCAGTGACTTTAATAAGCTTCGGATCTATTTTTTCTTCACTGTATTTACCCAACGTTGAAAGTAATGAGGCATTTGCAACAGTTGGCGTATTATTTACCCGAGTGTCCATATTGTTGGCTGCCGTGATCTGAGCAAGCATTGCATCACCTGACATCGTTTTCTCATCACTGCTGTCAGTGGGCGTTTTTTGCGCTTTTTCAGCAGCAACTTCGGCTTCACTTGCAGCTGACACAGCGCCAGATGAGTTAACTTTCATGGGTGTTTCTGCAGCATTATTAGCGTTTTGTAACTCACTAAAGAAATCACTATCGGTGCTTTCTTTACCTGTTGCCGCACTGCCTTTGGCACTGTCTTTTTTATTTAACTGAACATCCTGCTCAGTTGAGATAAATACTGAAAGATCACTAATAGCCATAATTCACCTAGATTAAAAGTGGCAATTTGCCGCCGCAGTTTGCCAGAATAAATACTTCATACGTTAAACAAGCAAATAATATGCCTAAGCTAATTTTAATAAATAAATAATGCTGTTTTGGGCGATGACTATAGAGCGCGACGTCTTTGATAAAATTGATTTGCAGAAAATTCATCAAGCATTTTTTGTTCATTTTTTTGTGCGATTACATTCGCTTTAAGCTGCTGTTTTTCTATTAATTTAGCAACGGCTTTAGCTTTAATCTGCTGTTTCAGCCATAAACTTTGTCGTTGTGAAACAACTTGTTTAGCAGTACTGACGGTATTGGCTTGTTGACGAATAGCTTCTTCTATTTTGGCAATAAAAGCATGGTATTGACTAAACCCTGCACTACTTAAACCAGACTTTCCTTTTAAATGTAATTGCTGAGTATACTCCAAACGAAAGTTATTCAAGCCTTGCAATTTTTGTTGATTGCCTTGCAAGTTTTGCTGCGCTTGTAAATAATTTATCCGTAAAGTTTCTTCTTTATCATTTTCTATTTTCAGCAATAGATTGAGCTTATTTGTTGCCATTATGCTTGTCCTAATAATTGCGCAAGCCCTTGTAGGCCATCGTCATAGCTAATCACATCTTTCATGCCTTGTTGTAGAAATGCATTCACTCTTGGCATCATATTAATGGCCTGATCAAGCATTTGGTCGGTGCCTTTTTGATAAGCACCTAAAGTAATCATATCTTTATTTTGCTGGAACATTGAATACACTTGTTTTAACACTCGCGCTTGTTGCATGTGTGCTTCTGAGACAACTTGTGGCATCACCCGTGAAATCGATTTTTCTATATCAATAGCAGGATAATGACCACTGTCAGCGAGCTCTCTGGATAACACGATATGACCGTCTAAAATGGCTCGCGCCGCATCAGCAATCGGATCTTGCATATCATCCCCTTCACTCAGTACAGTAAAAAACGCTGTGATAGAGCCTTGCCCTTCGCCGCCATTACCAGCACGTTCCACCAGCGCGGGTAGCTTTGCAAATACTGAAGGCGGATAACCTTTAGTCGCCGGTGGTTCACCAACCGCAAGCGCTATTTCGCGCTGAGCCATGGCATAACGCGTTACAGAATCCAGTAGCAATAAAACATTTAAGCCTTGATCGCGAAAGTACTCCGCGATAGTTACCGCACTTTCACAACCTTTTAATCGCATTAATGGCGATGCATCGGCGGGAGCAGCAACTACGACAGAACGCTTACGCCCTTCCACACCGAGTATTTCTTCGATAAATTCTTTTACTTCGCGGCCACGCTCCCCCACTAAACCAACAACTATTACATCAGCTTCTGAGCCTCGGGTCATCATACCCAGTAATACCGACTTACCCACGCCTGAGCCTGCAAATAGCCCCATGCGCTGGCCTTGGCCAACAGTTATCACTGAATTAATAGCGCGTACGCCAACATCCATCGGCTGCGTAATTGGTCGTCGAGATAATGGGTTAATGGAATTTTGTGCAAATTTTAAGTAATGCTCTGCTTTAATAGCTCCAAGCCCATCCAACGGACGCCCTAAGCCATCAACAACACGACCAAGTAAACACATACCAACAGGCAGTCCGGTATCATTTACTTGTGGGATCACTCGCGCTCCAGGTAGTACACCAGAAATATGGTCATTTGGCATCAAGTAAAGCGTCTGATCATTAAAACCAACAATTTCAGCATCAACAAAACCATGCATGGTTTCAATTTTACATTGGCTGCCAACTGGCGCGCGTAATCCTTTCGCCTCTAATGTTAACCCTACAACACGGGTTAAAATTCCCGCAACAGCAGGCGTTGGACTATGAATATGTTTTTGATACTGTTGTAAACGTTCACTTAATGGGCGTGGTTGAGAACTCATTGCAAACCAAAAATAGCGTTAGATACCACTACTATGCAAAAAACTATCCAACGTTTCTTTGACGCGGGTTTTTATAGTCATATCAATAGATGACTGAGGTGTTTTTACTTGGCAACCGCCGCGATCTAAAGTCGGCTCTGCAACTAACTGCCAATGGTTTTCAGCTAGTGCAGCTTCACCATAACTATTTTTAACCAGTTCAATGTCTTCAGGATGTAAATGAATACGCACACTTTGCTGCTCATTGGCTAACGCATCGATACACTGCTTTAAACTTTGCAAAATGATTTCTGGGGAGGTTTTAATTTCTTGATAAACTAACGCTTCGGTTAGCATTACGGTTAACTGTACAAGTTGCTTTTCGGCGTCATCATCGACTTTAGCTAATGGCGCTGACAAACTATCCAACAATGCTTTTAGACCCGTTAGCTGTTCTTCAATCAGTGGTTTTACTTCTTCTTGACCTTGTGTTTTACCAAGCTCAATGCCTTCTTTATAACCGGCTTCTTTTCCCTCACCTACGCCTTTTTCAAAACCATCAATATAACCCTGCTCGTGGCCTTGTTTTAAGCCTTCTTCGTAGGCATCTTGACGAATTCGTTCCAGCTCAGCCATCGTTAACGAGGGCAGCTCAGGCTCTTCGGGCTCTAGTGCTTGTTCACTTTCTTCAAGCTCTTTACGATATAAATCGGCCAGCGGTGTACCAAACGCCGTTGAACGACCATCGAATTTTCGAGTGTCTTGCGTAACATCTGGAATTGGCCAGTTTTCTAATAATTCATCAACTGCTTCACTGGCTCGTAAAGGACGACCTTGATATTGAGTAGGTTTGCTCATGGTTTACAAGAACTCCTCACCACCACCACCACCAAGCATAATTTCACCTGAATCAGCGAGACGACGTGCCGTAGATAAAATCTCTTTTTGCGCGGCTTCAACTTCGCTGATCCGCACAGGTGCCATTGCTTCTAAATCATCAGCAAGCATCTCTGCAGCCCGTTTTGACATATTGCCGAGGATTTTCTCTTTCAATGCATCATCAGTACCTTTGATGGCTTTCATCAGTACATCTTGTTGGACTTCTCGCAAGATAGCTTGAATACCACGATCATCAACATCCATTAAGTTTTCAAATACGAACATTAAATCTTGGATTTGTTGCGACATCTCTTCGTCATGCTCACGGATAGAATCCATCAACTGACCTTCAATATTAGTATCGAGGTAGTTCATGATATCTGCCGCCGCTTTCAAGCCGCCCATTTTTGCAGCTTGCGCACCAGCTTGTCCGGCAAATTGTTTTTCCATTATCTCGTTCAACTCTTGTAAAGCCGCAGGTTGAACTTCTTCAAGGTTGGCGATTCGCATGGTTAAATCTAAGCGCACTTTTTCAGGAAACTGCGCTAAAATTTCGGCCGATTGCTCAGGCTCCAAATACGATAAAACGATAGTTTGTATTTGCGGATGCTCATTGCGAATAATATTGGCAACCTGCTTTGAGTCCATCCATTTCAATGAATCAAGACCCTTGGCACCAGATCCCATAACAATTTGATCTATCAGGCTTGCCGCTTTATCTTCACCAAGTGCCGCAGTAAGCGCTTTTTTGATAAAATCTTCTGATTGGAAGCCAATCGTACTAAAGCTTTGTATTTGTTCTATAAATAAATTGTGCACGGCACTGATTTTGGCTTGCGATAGATCATCTATCGCCGCCATTGCCATACCCACTTTTTGCACCTGTTTAGGTTCAAGGTGCTTTAATATTTGCGCTGCATCTTCTTCGGATAAGCTTAGCAATAAAATTGCGGCTTTATCTACACCGTCTAATTTATCAACATCAAACGCTGCTGGCAGTTGTTTTTGTTCTTGATCAGTCATCTTCAGTTAACCACGCTTTCACAACTTGTGAGGAGAGTTCTGGCTCATTTGCTACTAAGGCACGAACAGCTTTTAATAAGTCTTCATCGCCATGTAGGTCTGGTAACTGTAGTGTACCATCACTTGAGAAGCCAACCGAAGCAGAATCAAAATCTTTATTTAGCATATCTAGGGTGTTATCACCAATATCTACACCAGAACTAAGCGCATCATCATCATACTCTTCAAGGGTATCATCTGGGTAAATCAAGCGTTTCAGCATAGGTTTAACCACCGCCATGATTAGCACTATAATAACCAATGCGCCAAGCACTAAACGCACAACTTTCATAAACCAGTTTTGTTCCCACAGTGGCACTTCAATAGCTAAGTCCATCGGTTCACGTACAAACGGTACTGTCACTACTTCTAATGCATCACCACGCTGTAAGTCAAAACCCACACCACCTTGCAGTAAACGACGAATATTTGACAGTGCTTCAACTGAGCGAGGCTCCATAGTCGTTTCACCATTTTCACCCACTTTTGCCACATAATCGACTGCCACAGACACACTAATTCGACGAATAACACCACTTTGCTGACGTGTGTGGGAGATAGTAGTATCAAGTTCATAGTTACGTGTCGCTTCTTTGTGAGTGCGACTGGGTGATGAACCAGAGCCTGCACCACCTTGACCGGCAATTTCAGGAATATTTGAATCTGTTGGAGGCTGATTTGTCAGCGCGCCAGGAATACCGATAGCTAACCCGCCGATGTTGTTTTCTTCAAAGGTGGTTTCACTGCGTACCGCCGGTAAATCAGGGTTGTAGCGTTTTTGAGTTTCTTCAATCGCACTAAAGTCCATACTTAAATCGACTTGTGCAGTGTAGTTACCCATACCAATAACTGGCATTAAGATACCATCTATTTTATCTAGATATTCTTGTTCACGTTTACGTTCAATATCGTATTCTTTGCGTGAGCGAGCAGCTAACGCACTTTGCGATCCTGAATTAAGTAATCGGCCATTTTGGTCTGTTACAGTTACTCGTGACGGCTCTAAACCTTGCACTGCTGAACCAATAATATCAACAATGGCGTCCACTTCTTCACTACCGAGCATGCGACCACGTTTTAAAGTTAATACCACTGTTGCGGATGGTTTTTTCTCACGACGAGCAAAAACATTTTCTTTCGGTATTGCCAATAATACTTTAGCACGCGTGACATTTTGTAGTTCCTCAATCGTACGCGCTAGTTGTTGTTCACGACCATGCTTTAAACGTTCACGCTCTAAACGCTGACTAACACCAAAACCCATATCTTGCATGATAATATCAGTACCCGAGTTCGGCGCTTGCTCAATACCTTCGCGGGTCATTAACAATTTAATATTTTGATATTCATTTTCAGGAACAGAAACCACATTGCCATCAAGTTGATAGTCAATTTTTTGTGCATCTAAAAAGTCGAGCGTTTGAATTAGCTCTTCCGTTGGCATTTTTCCAAGTGGACGCATATCTGGTTGACGTGCCCAAATAATCACAAAAATAGCAATCGCTAAACAAATCGCTAATGCAATAATTAGAGTAACCTGACGCAATACATCAACGCCGTTTAATGCACTTAAATAGCCTGACTTTTGTTCTTGTTGATCGTCATTATCAGTTTGGTCGATACCGCCGCCGGCCAAAGCAAGATCTGTTGATTGATTAGATTGCGCCACAATAATTCTCCACTACCTAGTTAAACAGGCATGTTCATGATTTCTTTATAGGCTTCTACAAGTTTGTTACGAACTTGCACCGTAGCTTCAAAGGCAACTGACGATTTTTGTGATGCGATCATTGCATCCGCTAATGACACATTTCGATCGCCCATTTCAACCGCTACGACTTTTTGTTTCGCATCAGCTTGAAGGCCATTCACTGTATTGAGTGCATCACTTAACAAATCGCCAAATTGGGCGCTCGAAGTAGGCTGCGCCTGCGTCGGTAATTTGTTTACTTGATTACTACGACCAGCTTCGAGAGCCATAGATTGCATTTCTTGAAATAATGCGCTGTTTTGAATTTTCATAATTGTCTCTGACGATGCAGTTTACTAATAACTTAATAAAGCACAAAGCATGCCAACTAATAAACCAATAAATATCAGAAACTTAAGATTTATTTTAGTTGTCAGAGTTTTGACAAGTTTACGCCCAGCAAGGCTGAGCGTAAATTAAATAGTGAAGGAAAACAAAAATTATAGAGGCTTAAGCAGGTAAGGTGATCCCCAAATCACGCATTTGAGCCAATTTATAACGTAATGTTCGTGGGCTGATCCCTAATGTTTCAGCTACATCTTTACGCTTGCCTTGACAACGATTTAGGGTTTCTAAAATAATTCTATGCTCTTTATCTTTAAGTTCATCTTTGTAACTTCCCGAATCCAAGCTTGGTAATTCTTCACGCAGCTGATTGCGTTGTGCTGTGGCTTTTATTGCTGGCGCTTGCAGATCATAATAAGCATCATTAGTTGGTGAACTTGTAACCGCCGAAGTAGTGCTTTCTGGTGCTGAATTAACCGGCACTAAACTTGCTGATAAAGCCGCAGTTAGAGGAGTCTGGGTTAAATTTTCAATAAAAATAGCACTTTCGTCAATCATATCACCGTGGCGTAATATCAGCGCACGCTGGATCACATTATCCAGTTCACGCACATTACCTGGCCAAGTATGAGCTAATAATTTTTTCTCTGCCGGTTCGCTAAGTACAGCGATAGGCTCTTTGCTTTTATTGAGATGACGTTCAATTAAATGCTTTGCCAACACGACAATATCGCCTGGACGTTGACAAAGTGGACGCCACATCAACGGAAATACATTTAATCGATAATATAAATCTTCTCTAAACTGGTGCTTAGCCACAGCCTCTTTTAAATCACGGTTACTGGTAGCCAAAATACGTACATCCAGCTTAATAGTTTTGCGACCACCTAAACGTTCAACTTCGCGTTCTTGTAATACGCGTAGTAACTTAGCCTGTAGGCCTAAATCCATCTCAGTGATTTCATCAAGTAAAATTGTGCCACCTTGTGCTTGCTCAAATTTACCCGGACAAGCTTGAATCGCACCAGTAAACGCGCCTTTCTCGTAGCCAAATAATGTAGCTTCGAGCATATTTTCAGGGATCGCAGCACAGTTTATTGCGACGAATGGCTGCTCTGCGCGATCTGATTTATCATGGATAAAGCGTGCGAGTACTTCTTTACCTGAGCCACTAGGACCAAGCACCATCACACTGGCATCCGATTTAGCAACCCGACTTGCAAGTTCTAATAGCTGAATACTACTCGGATCAGCGACAATCGGGCCATCTGTTTCTTTTTCTGGCTCAGGTAGATAGCGGCTTACCATATTAAGTAGCACTTCGGGCGCAAACGGTTTGGCCATATAGTCAATTGCCCCTAACCGCATAGCCTCAACAGCATCATCAATAGTCGCATACGCTGTCATCATTAAAACCGGTAGATCAGGGTAATTAAGATTAATGCTGCGCAGTAAATCAAGACCACTCATCGCGCCCATTTGCACATCGCTCACGACCAGCGAAAAGCTGTCTTTTTTAAGTAGCACCATAGCTTGCTCGGCACTGTCAGCCGCAACGCAATCTATTCCAGACATTTCAAGCGTATCAATCAAGGCTTCACGAAGCCCTGCATCATCTTCAACCACTAAAATCGTGTTGTTCATATTGCCTCCGCCGATGTTGACTTTGTACAAATAGGTAACAGTAAACTAAAGCAGGCTCCGCCTTGAGCATTGTTCGTTACTTCAACTCGTCCTTGGTGTGCATTTGCGACTGAACTAACCACCGCTAAGCCTAAACCGGTGCCTTGGCTTCGCGTAGTAAAAAATGGTTCAAATAATTTATCAAGTAAGCTTAAATCGACCCCAGGGCCATTATCACTTACAGTAATACACACTAGCTCGGGGTCACTCGCATCCCGCTGCGCACTTAATTGAACGAGTGCATTACTGCCAATGACTTGAATACTATTGTGAATAAGGTTTTGAATGGCACTGGCAAGCGCAGTTTTATTGCCCATTATCTCGATATCAGGCTCAGGTAAACTGACCTGAAGTTCACTATTATTAAGTGCGACCATAGCATCAGCGCCAGTTTTCACTTCAGTTAATAATTGCTGCATGGAAACATGTTCAACAACTTGCTGATCGCCACTTTTTGCGAACAACAACATATCGTTTACTTGGGTTTCGAGATCTTTTAAACGCGACATTAACTTAGTATGAAAATTGCCTCGAGAGCTTTCGGGTAACCGCTTTGAACCTAAATTAGCGGCATACAAAATCGCAGCAGACAGTGGTGTTCGCACTTGATGTGCCAAAGATGCCACCATTTTACCCAATGCACTTAAACGCTGCATATGTGCAACGCGTGTTTGTAGACGACGCGTTTCGGTTAAGTCAGTCATTAAGATTAATTGCCCTGGCTCTGGCGCTAATGCCGTTATTTCTAACTTAATTAAGCGTCCATCTTTTAGCGATACTTCATGGCCATCATCTTGTTGGGGCCGAAACGAGCGCTGGATCACACTGAACCACTTTTCACCTTCGAGTGGTTCCCCTAACATGTCTGTTGCGATTTGATTAGCTTTAGCGATCAAACCGCGACCATCAAGCACCACAACACCCGCAGGCATTGTATCTACTAAATGACTTAACCAACTGGCTTGCTGGCGTAATTCACTTAACTCACCAATGTACTCTTCTTGCAGTAAACATGGGTTATACTGGGTCGCTGTGATAAATTGTGGTTTTAAGACATTAGCTAAGGCCATAATGCATTCTCGTTTACAGGATCTAACTAGCTAAATGCACAAATTGTACCAACAATTATATTGATTAATTTCATTTGCTTAGCGTATAAATAACGCGACAAAAAAATGACAAACTAAAATAAGCAAAGCAAGGAGACACTATGAATTCAACAAATTTATGTCGCTGCCCTTGGCTCGATACCAGTAAAGATGACTATGTTGACTATCACGACAACGAATGGGGTGTGCCTGTTTATGATGATCAAATCTTGTTTGAGTTTATTACTCTGGAATCAGCACAAGCAGGATTAAGTTGGTATACGATTTTAAAGAAACGTGATGGCTATCGTCGTGCATTTTTGGATTTTGATGTAGAAAAAGTCGCACAAATGAACGAGCACGATGTTGAACGATTAATGCTTGATGAAACAATTATCCGTAATCGTTTAAAAATTGTAGCAACCATAAATAACGCCAAACGTTTTATTGAAATTCAGCAAGAATTTGGCAGCTTCAGTAACTATCAATGGCAGTTTGTAGGTGGAAAGCCGTTAGTGAATGAGTTAGATAAACTTAGTGACTACCCTGCAATTACAGAGGCCTCAACTGCATTTGCAAAAGATTTAAAAAAACGGGGATTTAAGTTTTTAGGTCCAACCACAGTGTACGCCCATATGCAGGCCTGTGGTATGGTGAATGATCATAGTAATGATTGTTTTAGAAAAGCAGAGATTATTGAAAAATACTAGGTATTAAGAGCTAGAAAAGTGACTAGGCGCTAGGATCCTAAAATCTAGCTTCTGGGAATTAATGGCTGAAGCCATTTCCTACAAATGCTTAACCCACATATAAGCAGGCTTCAGCCGCGAAAGATTTATATATATTTTTATCTGCTCATTTGCTCTCATTCACTTCTCTTTGTGCAAAAGATCTTTAAATGATTGATCCACCACAGAGAACTCCGAGTTCAAAGAGGAAGGGATTAGGGTCCTAGCCCTTCAGCTCCGTGTAGCGCGCAGCGCCTCGGTGGTAAAAATTAAGTAACTATTTGCAAGCACCGAAATGGTAGGTAGTGCTTTAGCGCGTCAATGAACTTATCACCGTAAACGACGACCACACTCTGTGATTACTGATATTGCGAAGTAAAATATTAGCAACTTAGCACGTGTTAATCTCGTGATAGGTTATATTTTTTCATTTTTTCAACTAAGGTTGTGCGGCGTACACCCAAGATCTCCGCAGCACGCGCTACGACATAATCATAACGCTCTAAGGCCTGAGTGATCAGGCTAATTTCCAGCTCAGCTAAATAATCTTTTAGCTCAATCCCTTCGTCGGGTAAAAGGTCTGCTGATGGCTGAATTGCTTCAACTTCTGGCTCATCGTCGTAATCACTAAAACCAGTACTGAAAATATCATTGAAAGCATCACGCTCCATAAGCTCTTCGGGATATTGTGGTTCATAAGCATCAACTTCAATATAACGATATTTTGCTGGTAGGTCTGGAATATCAACCACTTTATCTGGCAGCATGATCACCATACGCTCAACTAAGTTAGCTAACTCGCGAATATTACCCGGCCATGTATGCTCTTTTAAACTATCAATTGCGCGCTCGGTAAATTTAGCGGTAGTACCACTTTGCTCATTAATACGGCGCATTAGCTCTTTTAATAATAATGGAATATCATCAGCACGTTCTGCAAGTGATGGGTTTTCGATAGGAAAAACATTGAGTCGATAATATAAATCTTCGCGGAAACTTCCTTGCTCTATCATTTTTTCAAGATCACGGTGTGTTGCAGCAATCACCCGCACATCCGCTTGAATTGGTTTTGTACCACCAACCCGCTCATAGCTGCGCTCTTGTAACACTCGTAATAACTTTACTTGCATTTGCAGCGGCATATCGCCAATTTCATCTAAAAAAAGCGTCCCACCTTGGGCAAGTTCAAAACGGCCTTTACGCGCTGAAATAGCACCAGTGAACGCGCCTTTTTCATGACCAAATAACTCACTTTCTAACAGCTCCGCAGGTATCGCCCCACAGTTAACGGGTACAAATGGCCCTGTATTACGTTTTGATAGTAAATGAACATTACGAGCAACCACTTCTTTACCAGTACCTGATTCGCCTAAAATTAATACATTAGCGTCCGTTTTAGCAACTTGTTCAATTAAAAAGCGTACATCTTTAACCGCTTCAGTTTCACCAACTAAGCCATCAAAGGTTTTGTGCGGTTTTGCGTGTTTATGCTCATTTGGTAACATCCGTTGATACTGTTGGCAATCATGCAGTAATTGAGTCGTTACATCATGGTTAAAAGGTTCACAGATAAGGCCAACTACATTGGCAATGCTCAACAGTGATTTAAGGGTTTCACCAATTAATAGAAATGGTATTGTTGGATGGCGCTTGATCACGCTCTCATGATCTAAACTTTGTAATGCGCCGAGGATCACCATACATGACTGCTTTTGGTATTTTTCACATTCTTGTTCAAGGCTTGCATCATCAAGCAGTTGCACTGCCTCACCAATAAAGGTAAGCGCAGCATGTAAACCAATCGCACGATTATTATTATTATCTAAGATCAAGATCATTATTTAGCGAACCACAGTTACTACAAGCTATTAATAATTTAAATTGTAAGCGAGTTTGGGAGGGATGCAAGCACTAAGCGGCAGTTTTTTGACAACTATGCCAAAAAATAGACGCTTAGCTAATTGCAAGTAATACTTAAGAATTACCGCAGTATCTTTAATATTAAAGCAAGCCTAAAATAGATTCAGCCGATTGGTTGGCTTGTCCACGCAGTGCAACTGACGCTTGTGCTAAAATATCATTTGATACTTGCTGTGAAACCGCCTGAGCATAATCGGTATCTTGAATTCGACTTTGGCTCGCGGCAATATTTTCTTGCTGAGTTCCTAAGCCTTTAATGGTACTTGCCAAAGTATTTTGAAAAGCACCAAGTTCAGCTCGCTGGGCGTTAATTTCGTCCGCTGCTTGGTCACTAATATCAATTGCAGCTTGAGCACCTGCTTGAGTAGAAATATCAATTGTTGATATTACTGATGCAAAACTACCGTCCGAAGGAGTAACCGTTTGATTTGCATTCGCATCTGGACCAACTTGAAACGACACCGACTGACCATCAAACATAGGTTTTCCTGCAAAATTAGCATTTTCAAACGTCTCTGTAATTTGACTTTGTAACTGCACTACTTCTTCTTGCAAAGCAGCACGGTCATTATCATTTAATGCCCCATTACCTGCTTGGATAGATAATTCACGAATACGCGAGACAGCATCGTTGACACCCGACAAGTTTGACTCGGTCGCTTGCGAATAAGAAATACCATCATAGGCATTATTCACCGCTTGGCTGTAACCGTCTTGCTGGGAGGTTAATCTATTAATTATTTGTAATGCAGCGGCATCATCTGCCGCAGAGTTGACTTTTTTACCCGTAGCAAGTTGCTCTGCAAGCTTGTTACTGGTTTGCTGTGTTTGGTTTAAAAAACTAGTTGCTGGTGATTGAATTTTCATAACAGGCTCCGACACGCTGATTGGTTAAATTATAGCTTAATTTGCCAAATTTTGCACTTTGTACCATTGTTTAATTAAATTAACTTGGCATCGTGCTTGCTAACCTACTCTGTTAATAGGTAAAGTACTGAGCAGTGTATTAAATTTCACTTTTTGCGTATTTAATTTTTTACTATAACTACGCCAATGATAAATAACTTGGGTAAAACTATGTTCGATAACAAAACAATTTTAATTACCGGTGGTACCGGATCATTCGGTAAAAAATACGTAAAAACGTTACTTGAGCGATACAAGCCAAAAAAAATAATTATTTTCTCTCGTGATGAGTTAAAACAATTTGAAATGCAGCAAGACTTTGATCAACCATGTATGCGTTACTTCATCGGTGATGTACGCGACAAAGACCGCTTACGCCGTGCAATGCGTGGAGTAAATTACGTTATTCATGCTGCAGCTCTTAAACAGGTCCCTGCCGCAGAATATAACCCGATGGAATGCATCAAAACTAACATCAATGGTGCGGAAAATGTCATTGATGCTGCCTTAGATAATAATGTTGAAAAAGTCATTGCGCTTTCTACTGATAAAGCAGCCAACCCAATTAATTTATATGGTGCGACAAAATTAGCATCCGATAAATTGTTTGTTGCCGCTAATAATATTGCCGGTGGTAATCGCACCACATTTTCAGTTGTTCGCTACGGTAATGTAGTCTGCTCGCGCGGTTCAGTAGTGCCTATTTTCCAAAAGTTTATTGACCAAGGCCGCGACCATATCCCTATCACCCATGAAGAAATGACCCGCTTTTGGATAAGCCTACAACAAGGTGTTGATTTTGTTTTAACTAACTTTGAGAGGATGTTAGGGGGAGAAATTTTTGTTCCCAAGATCCCATCAATTCGTATTACAGATTTAGCAACAGCTATGGCACCAAACCTGCCACAAAAAAATATTGGTATTCGCCCGGGTGAAAAATTACATGAGGTGATGTGCCCTTCTGATTTGTGTTTTGATACCTACGAATTTGATGATCATTTTGTGATTGCACCTGGTATTAAATTTAGTAGTCGCAGCAATAGTTTTGATACAAACGCATTAAATGAGCGCGGTAAAAAAGTTGAAGTCGGGTTTGAGTATAGTTCTTTAAGTAACCCCCACTTTTTGACAATAGAAGAAATAGCAGCTTTTAATATTCAGGCACTTTTATGATCCCATATGGAAAGCAATCTATTGACCAAGCAGATATTGATGCGGTACTCAATGTTTTACAATCTGACTGGCTCACGCAAGGTCCTAAAGTACCTGCATTTGAAGCTGGCATTGCTAGTTACTGTAAAGTAAAGCATGGCATTGCAGTAAATAGTGCAACATCGGCGTTACATATCGCATGCCTAGCATTAGGCGTTGGAGAAAACGATATAGTCTGGACATCTCCTATTTCTTTTGTAGCATCAAGTAATTGCGCACTTTATTGTGGTGCTAAGATTGACTTTGTTGATATTGACTTAGATACCGGCAACATGTCGATTAAGGAACTTGAGCAGAAGCTGATCCTAGCAGAAAAAAATAACTGCTTACCTAAAGTTGTCATACCGGTACACTTGGCGGGTCAATCATGCGATATGCAAGCCATTCATCAGCTCGCTACTAAATATGATTTTAAAATTATCGAAGATGCCTCTCACGCCATTGGTGCTAAATATTTAGATAAACCTGTTGGTAATTGTGAGTTTTCAGATATTTGCGTATTCAGCTTTCATCCTGTGAAAATCATCACGTCAGCTGAAGGCGGTATGGCGGTTACAAATGATGATAATTTAGCAAAGCGTTTAAAACGATTAAGAAGCCATGGGATCACATCAGATGAAAGTGAAATGACCGATGCAAGTCATGGACCTTGGTACTATCAGCAAATCGAGCTTGGCTTTAATTATCGTATGACTGATTTACACGCAGCGTTAGGGCTTAGCCAACTAAGTAAAGTTGACGAATTTGTTAAGCAGCGACATCACCTTGCTAAAATATATGATACACATCTTGATTTAAATTTGGTTCGTCCATTACAGCAAATTGATACCTGTTATTCCGCTTATCACTTGTACATAATTCAACTAAATAATAGCAATACAACTCGTCATAAAAACGCTGTAACTCAGCTTCGAGCAGCTGGGATCATTGGCCACGTTCATTATATTCCAATACATTTACAGCCATACTATCAAACTCTAGGCTTTAAGGTTGGTGACTTCCCTAATGCTGAAAAATATTATCAAGGTGCTATCACCCTTCCTCTTCATCCATCGTTGAAAGAGCAAGAAGTGCATTTTGTACTGAACACTCTACAGCAAATCTTAAATTAAAGTTTTCAACCTTTTTGACGATATAAACATATTATTTAATGAACCTTGAGGCAACTATGTTACAAACTCACCCGACTTTCAAACTTGCTTTTATTGGCGGGGGTAACACGTCAGCTGTTGGTTATGTGCACTTTTGCGCAGCTCACATGGATCATAAATTTCAAGTTGTTGCCGGTGCCTTTTGTCGTAATCAAGAAAATAATCAAGCTACAGGTATTCATTGGGGGATCCCAGCAGAACGTGTTTACGCAGATTGGAAAGAAATGGTCGAAGCTGAAAAGGGTCACATTGATGCTTTTGTAGTGCTCACTCCAACACCACATCATTTAGAAGTTTTACAGTATTTATTCGAAAAAAAATTACCCGTAATCTGTGAAAAAGCGATGGTTTGTGGACCACGAGAAATTGCAACTCTTCGCCCTTATTATGATCCAAAGAAACAATTTTTAGCTGTTACTTTTAACTACAGTGGCTATGCAATGGTACGTGAGTTAAAGCATTTAATAAATTCAGGAAAGCTGGGAACAATTCAAAAAATTCACTTAGAAATGCCGCAAGAAGGCTTTCGCCGCCCCCCCGATATCGCGGGAAAAACATCACAACCGCAGGCGTGGCGTCTGCGAGATGCTGAAGTACCAACCATTTGCTTAGATTTAGGTGTTCACCTTCATCACCTAAGTAGCTTTTTATTGGGTGAGGAACCAACTCACACATTAGCTGAATTTAGTAACCACTCTCAATATGCTAATTTAGTCGATGACGTACAAATGCTAGTAAAGTATGCCAGTGGCGTCAAAGGCAGCATGTGGATGTCAAAAACGGCTATTGGTCATCGTAACGGTTTACAGATCAGAGTGTATGGAGATACCGGAAGTGCTAAATGGTTACAGCTCAACCCCGATGAGTTAGAACTAAATTTTAATGATGGTAGGCGAGAGATATTAGACCGAGCGGGTCAGTGCGACTACGCCCACCAATTTAGATATAACCGCATGAAACCAGGCCACCCCACTGGTTTTGTAGAAGCATTTGCAAACTTATACAGCGACATCGCTGAAGATTTACAATGTTTTCAACTAGGGCAAGAAAATAACCAACCATACGTATTTGGTTTAGAACACGCCGCAGATGGCTTAAAGTTATTTGCTGCTGCTAAACGTTCGACACAAACACTTGGCTGGGAAAGCGTGTAATACGCTTAATTACAACTCTCTAGATATGCCTGCTTGATACTCGGTTTATGGATTTTACCCATTTCGGTTTTTGGCAGTCTTTTCATCTCAAACAAAATTCGCGGTTGCTGATAGTCAGTAAGTTCTTTGAATAAATGCATTTGCAACTGCATTTTTGCATTCACTGGCGCAGTATCATTACAAACAAAAGATAATAAAATGACTTCTCCAAATTTATCATCACTTACTCCAAAAGCCGCACACTCAGCAATCCAAGGTAAGTAATTAGTTACCAACTCAATATCGCTCGGGTAAACATTGATCCCGCCCGATTTAATAACTTCTTTTGTTCGACCAACATAATAAAGATAATTATCATCATCCAAATAACCAAGGTCACCAGTAAAAAAATAACCATCACTGTCGTAACTCTGCGCAGTTTGCTCTGGTAAGTTATAATATTGTGCAAACGCAGTTGGTGAGCGACAAGCTATTTCACCGATATTACCATTAGACAAAGTATTACGTTCAGCATCACATATTTTTATTTTCAGATTTGGTAAAGGCTTACCTACACTATTGATCGGTACATTCGGCTCGGTTATATCAAAATCACTGATCACCCCCATTTCTGATGCCCCATAACATTCATGAAAACGGCAATTCAAGGCTAATAACAGTGACTTTTTGTCGTCGCTTTCAAGCGTTGCAGAAGATGATACAACACACTTCAAGCTTGTTAACTGTGCTTTTGCTAACTCTGGGATCAAGGCCTTTAGTTGACTTGAAACAGCAAATAAAAAACTAATTTTATGAGTATTGATTGCATCAAGCCAAGCATTAACTGAGAACTTGGGTAAAATAACTACACTTGCGCCCAACATTAGTGGCATCAGTAAAGAGCGCTGTGCAAGTGAATGATATAAAGGTGTTGAAACCAACACAACATCGCTTTTATCTAATTGGTAATACTGAGCCGTCGCATCAAATGCGCGAACAATTTTAGTCGCTTGAGTAAATACTATTGGCTTAGGTTGACCAGTAGAACCTGAAGTCATGGTAAGAATATAAGGTAAATTGATATTTTCTACTGGAAACTCATCATATTGCGCCGTGGATGCAGACATTACATTGACCAAATCAATCAAGTTATCACTATTGCCACCTATCGTAATTATATTGTCGGTAGCTAAAACATCATTATTAACAAGTTGTTCAGCCACACTTATCCATGCTATAGCATACTCGCAATCAGCTACTTGTAACGCTTTTGATAAAGCCTGTCCTTTAAGAGTTAGTGGTAATGGCGCAAGCGCAATACCCAGTTTAGCCGCAGCTAATAAACAATATGTAAACTCGAGGTTATTTGGACAAAATAACGCAACTTTATGTCCTTGCTTAATTCCTAACTGAGTCAGGCCAGCAGCTAAAGAATCAACCTTATTTATTAGTTGTTGGTAGTTAATTTGGGTCTGTTGATATATACACGCAATTTTCTCAGGTTGAGTAACCGTATGTGATTGAACAAGCTGGTATATATTTTTATTGTGCATTTGGGTCCCACATTACAAAATTAAACTGCTCATCGGCCAAAGGAAATAACTGTTGCGTTACTTTATATTCTTTTGAATGTATTGGTATTGCCACAAATCCCATATAGCTATTTAGCAAATTTACAAATTTGTTGTCTTTGTGGATCACCGCAAGCCAAATAGCATTGGGATGACTCGCTTTACAAAACTCAAGTTGCCATTGTAAGGCGATCATAGCTATGGGCAAGGAAAGATCTTGATTACAAGAAAACCAGCCGCCATATAAATACTTATCTTTATATAAATTATGCCAGATATACAAACTTTGAGATTGCCTACTGCCTTCTCGCTCTGTAATCACAAAGTTAAAACGTGATTGATTAAACCACCATAAATAATGTTCCAATGGCTTAATAGCATTCTGCACAGTCATTCTCACGCTATTGCTAGGTAAGTTTCTAGCCGATAAATAACTATTTATATGGGTATCATCAACTTGGCAAACAACCAAATTATCTGTTAATTCAGTCTTTACTTCGCAGTGCTGCTCAGCAATAGCAAAACAATTTGTTGATATCTTCTCACCGACAAGAGCTTTAGCTATTCGCCGTGCCCCCTCGCCATCAACCGATACTTTTCTTTTGGCTACCAGCAATTGTAATCTTGGTAATTGACTAAGAGCGATATCAATTAACTCTCCTAATCGCAAAAAATCATCAATAGAAACATCATTAATATGGAGGTAGTGACCTAACCACTCCAAGATATCAATATCATTAGTCTGGTTATCCTCAAGAGAAAAAGTAATCGCTGGTGTTTTAGTCGCAGCACATTCATAAAAAGAGGTGCCTAATGCACCCACAAAAAGTGAGGCTCTTTCATAATACTCTTTCAGGCAAGTTACATTCTCTAAAATATTAATATTTGGAAACTCTTGCCCAATAGCATACATAGTATCTTTATTCGTTGCATAGGGACCTATCACTATATCAAAAAGAACATTTGCTTGAATGGCTCTTGGTAATCCATCAAAGATTCTTTTTAGAATAAAAAGATCACCACCGCCACCTAATGAAAATAAAACTCGAACGGGAAGATCTGACTCCGAAGAGTGCTTTTCAACGGTACGATATGTGGGATCTAAAATACAATAATTCGGGCCTAAAAGACGAACGCAATCAGTCGGTACTAGCGATTCATAACGGCTCTTTGTATTCGGTCCTACCCATTTATAATCAATCAAAAAATCGCAAGTATGTTGTCGCTCGTTATCATCAATAACGGTTAAGGTAAAACCGGATTTCTTTATCAACTGCTCGTATTCATGCGGTAAAGTATAACTATCAACTATTAAATGCGATAAACTATTCTGATGCATATAATTAATTGTTAAAAGTGCGTCCTCTTCATAATTTTGCCAATGAACATCAGCCACTTTAAAATCTGCATACAGCGTTTGGCTAAACTGACATAAATCATCAAGAATTATGTGGACACCTAATTGATGCTGTTTTAATGCAGAAGCCAAATGTTTCATTCGCATTAAATGACCAATGCCATTGTCTTGCTTATTAGTGATACGAATTGCAAACATAATTATTGCTTTGCCATAACCATATCAACAAATCCACTCACATAATTCGTCTTTGGATCAAGCAATTCCTGAGGTTCAATTTTTATACCGAAAGTCAATTCAATCTGCATTACTAATGTCAGAATCTCAAATGAATCCAAAGCTATATCATCCTTGAATGAAAGCTCTAAAATATTATCAATATCAACAGCGCAACCTCTGTCTGTAAAAAACTGATATAAAAAGTTAATAAGTTGATTTTTCATTAATGAGAACCTTTTGGAATACAATACAAAACGGTGCTTAACCCTAAATGTTCATGTACTCGTAAATACATATCGTAATTAGGCTGCAATTGATCGATAAATTGAGGGAGTTCCCATAAATCTTTCGGTTTATGGTAAACACAAATAGCTAGCACAGGCTGCTGGGTTTGAATTAAACTTTTGGCACCTTCAAGAGCAGCTAATTCGGCCCCCTCTATGTCCATTTTTATATAGTTTATATCCATAGCTTGACAAGTTGAGTCTAAATCAACAACAGATACTGAAGAATCATTTATAACTTCACTTTGTATAATATTGCTGGAGCTTGTTTGCCCTTGATTAAAATTAAGTAAATCAACACATTTCCAAACCCCCGAAGGGAATGCTTGAAAAGAAATTTCAGGATTATTTTTCTTTAGCCTGTTTTGTGTATTTGTAAGTGTTTGATAATTATTTGTATCGGGTTCAAATGAGGAAATATGCTCAAGTGTTATAATATTTTTTTTATGAAGTTCTACAAACGCCTCTACTGTATCCCCAGTATAAGCACCACAATCGATAAAACGAATTGGTGATTGAAAATTGAAAGGTATATCATCTGGGAAGTACTCAATTTTTCTATCCGGTTCAGGGTAGTCATCAATAGAAAGGGATGCCCTAAAAGCACACAATTTATCTAATATATTTTTACTTTTATCATCCCCCAAACGCGCTCGTAACCACTTAATACTTGGTAAATTCAACATATCATGATGACTTGTGCGCATCCATAAATGCTCTAGCTGTGCATATTCCTTAAACACTTCTGGGAACTCTCGTGCAGCCTCAAAAAAGCCAAGAACATTATTATAACCGAGCTCTTGTAGGTGCTCTTTGATTTGCCCTCTATTAGAGTTAACTAACGGCGTTACAGCAACAATGACTGTCATATTACGATCAGCTGTATGCTCATCAAAAATAGGTAAATTATACTTCATCTGGCTAACTAAACGTTGATCGATCCACCCATTAACTTGTAGCTTTTGCTTTACTAAAATTCTATAAAAACATTCTCCAAAATGACCCGCTCCGTAAATTAGATAGTTCATTTAATCGCTCCAACGTGATGCCAAGTCAAAGGCATACCTTTTTTAATCGCTTTCGTTGCGAGTCTGCCCGTTATAAATCCTAAATCCTTTGGCATCAGCTCACCTACACCAGGCCTTAGATTGACCACATTCTCTTTGTTCAAAACTTCACCAGCAGCAATATCCCTCACTGCAAATAGGCAACGCCTTGCTTTACTGGGCTCACTAGGGAAATGTACACTGCCAATAGCCAACTCAACTTGCCTAACTCCTTGAACTAAATCTTCAAGTTCATCTGGTGTCATGGAAAAAAAGCTATCAGCCGTTTCATCTTCTTTACTCATCACAAAATGCTTTTCTATAATTGTCGCCCCCATAGCTACAGAGGCGACAGGTATATGGTTACCTAATGTGTGATCCGATAAGCCTATTGGTACTTTAAAAACATCTGCTAAATGAGGGATTGTTTTTAAATTAATGCTTTGCGGGGGAGCTGGGTAGCTACTTGTACATTTCAATATAGCTAAATCTGTTACTCCTGCTTGGTGAGCAACTTTCACAGCTTCGTCAATCTCAGCAAGCGTTGCTCCACCTGTTGACATAATCACCGGCTTTCCAGTCGCAGCAACTTTTCGAATGAGGTCATGATCGATCAACTCTGGCGAAGCTATTTTATATGCAGGTGAATCAAAAGATTCCAATAAATCGACTGCAGAATCATCAAATGGTGAAGAAAAAATAGTGATACCGATTTCATTCGCCAGCTGAATTAAAGGGGCGTGAAAATCCCATGGCATATATGCCCCTTCGTATAAATCATATAAATATTGTCCTTGCCATGGACCTGTTGCTTCAAAATGCGGTAATTTACAATCCATTGTTAAAGTATCTGCGCGGTAAGTTTGTAACTTTATCGCATCAGCTCCGGCCTCTTTTGCGGCTCTAACTAACGCTTTCGCCTGCTCTAAATTTTGACCATGGTTTGCTGACATTTCGGCAATAATATACACAGGATGACCTGGCCCAATTTTTCTACCATCGATGGTAATTTCAGAATTAAACGCCATTTGCGCCCCTTAAATTGCACTGTCAAAAAATCATTAAATCAAAGCAAATTTCATACCTAATTATCTACAATAGCTTACAATTTGATAAACTATATTGATCCAAAAGGATTTTAACTTTTAAGTTATGTGCAAGAGTGTAATGATTTGCTATATTTATCTCAATAATAATTACGATTACCAGTGACCATGTCTGATGTATTAATAATAATTCAAGCACGTATGACATCAACCAGATTGCCTGCCAAAGTGATGTTGCCGCTGTGTGGCAAACCAGTGTTACAAATTATGCTTGAACGCTTACCAAACTGGCACGATCAAATCATTGTCGCAACAACTAATGATGGCACTGAGCAGCCTATCTTGGATTTATGCACACAGCTGAATATTAAAACCTACCAAGGGGATACACAAGACGTACTAAGCCGCTATTATCTGGCTGCTAAACATTATAATGCTCAATCATCTACAACCATAGTTAGGCTAACGAGTGATTGTCCACTGATTGATGAAGAGCTATGTAACAAAGTGATTAATGAAAGAGTGACTCAAACCTATGACATGGTTAATTTAGGTCCTCATAGTGGTTACCCTAGAGGACTTGACTGCTGCGCATTTTCATTTGATTTACTAGAGAATACCCATCTAAAAGCAACATCACCGGACGATCGTGAGCATGTTACGTTAGGCATGGCAAAATTTAATACTATAACGACTCACACATTCAGTGCGTATGAAGATTATAGCCACTTTCGCCTAACACTTGATGAACCAGACGATTACAAAGCAATTACCGCTGTTTATGAGCATTTTTTGAATAAAGTAGATTTTTCCTATAATGATTTAATAAAAACATTAAAGGAAAACCCTCACATCACCGATATAAATAAACATGTAGAGCAAAAATCTACTTAAGTTAGGCATAATAATTGTATGTCATTGAACATTATATTTATGACTACCAAAGAATTAGAGAATATTAAATGAATCCAAAAACAATATTAGTTACCGGTGCAACTGGCTATAAAGGAACTGTACTGGTTCCAAAACTACTGGCTTTAGGCCATCGCGTAATCGCGTTTGACATCCAATGGTTTGGTAATTTTTTGCCCTCTCATGACAACCTCTCAGTCATTAAAGGTGACGTACGCGACACTGATACGATTAACTTAGACGGTGTGGATTCTATTATTCATCTTGCTTCTATCGCAAACGATCCCTGTGGTGATTTAAACCCTAAATTAACATGGGAAGTGAGTGCGTTAGCAACTATGCGCTTAGCCGATAAAGCAAAGCGCTGTGGAATAAAACAGTTTATTTATGCGTCATCGGGTAGCGTATACGGCGTTAAAGATGAAGAGCAAGTAACTGAGGACTTAACGCTTGAGCCTATTTCTGAATACAACAAAACGAAAATGGTTGCAGAGCGTGTACTTCTTAGTTATGCCGACGACATGGCGGTACAAATTGTACGCCCAGCAACTGTATGCGGTTTATCTAAACGAATGCGCTTAGATGTTTCTGTCAATATGCTGACAATGCAAGCTCTAAAAAATGGAAAAATCACAGTGTTTGGCGGCGATCAAGTCAGACCAAATATTCATATTGACGATATTACTGATCTCTATATTTATATGCTGGATAATCCAGAGAAAGTCTCTGGTGTCTTTAATGCAGGGTTTGAAAATATCTCAATTATGGATATAGCAAAAATGGTACAGGCTAAAATAGCATGTGAGATTGAGGTTACTCCTTCAAATGACCCTCGTTGTTACCGTATTAATTCAGATAAGTTACTATCTACCGGTTTTACACCCAATAAAAATGTCGACACAGCCATTACCGAAATTATTACAGCTTACAAACAAGACTTACTTAAAGATGAAGACCATTTTTACAACCTTAAATGGATGCAAAGAGAAGTTTTATGACTAACAACCAATCTGCAACCACTATAGCCAAGGATTCAGTGAAAAACCTGACAACAAACTATGTGAACACCCTAACGGATGTATTAAAACAGTTAGATAGTGAACAAGTTAAGAGTCTTGTTGATACCTTACTTACTATGAAGGCAAATAACGGCACTTTATATTTATGTGGCAATGGCGGCTCAGCAGCAAATGCAATCCACCTTGCAAATGACTTTACATTTGGTATTAGCCCAGAAGGTAATGCATTAAAAGTTGAAGCATTACCAGCAAACAGCTCTGTTTTAACTTGCCTAGGCAATGACATTGGTTATGAAAATATTTTTGCACATCAGCTAAAAGTTAAAGCAAACAGCAATGATATTTTACTTGTTTTATCTGGTAGCGGTAACTCTGAAAATATAATTAGAGCGACTCAACAAGCACTCGACATTGGCATGAAAACAGTGGGCATTTTAGGATTTTCTGGCGGTAAAGTTAAGCCGATGCTTGACCAAGTTTTCCATTTCGAAGTCCAAGATATGCAGATATCAGAAGATACTCAAGTTATTGTCGGGCATATCTTAATGAAAGCTCTATACAATGCATTACGTGAGGCTAATTAATGACCACCATTGTCTACGGAATTACAGCCTCAACAGAAATGTTTATCCGATCAGAATATAATACTGACAATAATATTTTTGCTTGTACAAATGGTGGCGAATCATACAAAGGCACGCCTGCAAAATCATTAGAAGAATTATCAAAACTAGAAAAAAAACAAACGCTCCAAGTAGTAATTTGTTCTGAATTTGTCTTTGATATCTTACAATCTTTAAATAAAATTGGTATTACCACTAATCAATGTTCTTTTTTTAACCACATGAGCGGTAAGCTCATTCCTTGTATACAAATGCAATTTGATATTGATACTAAATCAACGTTATATGCTTTTTATGATCTCTCTTATAATTTGCCCTGCTTTGATGTAACTACTTTTATCGTTTTAGCTGAAATAGAACGAAAAAAACAAAATAAAAAAAATATTCAATTTGTAATTATCCCTAGCCATAGTGACGATACTCCAGGATTAAATGTATATCACGATAACGTTGATGCTAAATGGCGTATCGAAAAGGTTATTAAACCCATGTTTAATTGTCTTGCCTCATGCATAGGTATTGATCAGCCGATTTCGCAAAGTAGCCTTGTATACTATAAAAGCTTGAACCCTAGCATATATCCAAATAACTACTTTCAAAACCCTAGACAAGCAGCTGGAGATTTTAAATTATTAAAATCTTATGCCGAGCAAAATATTAAATTAAGTAACTTAGCACCTCCACAACAAGCTTATACTATTGTTAATGACTTCATAAGACATTACGTGGGCAAAAAAAAGCTAATAACAATTACATTGAGAGAATATTGGGCAAATTCCGAGCACAGAAATAGCAATACAACGGCATGGCTTGATTTTGCATTATCACTAGACCTCAATGAATACTTTCCGCTAATTATTAGAGATACTTATAAAGTAAGTGAGCCCCTTGAAGAAAAATATCAATCGCTTACAACGTATCCCCTTGCAGCTGTAGATTTAAGTATCAGGCTCGCCTTATACCATGAAGCGTATATAAATATGGGTGTTGACAGTGGTCCTCTTTATCCGATTAGCTATCTTGAAGGGGCTCGCTCAATCATTTTTAGATGGTGTTCGAATGATATTCCAAATCTATCAGACAGAACAAATAGCATGCACGGCTTTGAAGTTGGAAAAAATCATTACTTTAATGATAATGAATTTCAAATAAATGCATGGATGGATGATTCATTTGGAAATATTCAAACTCAATTTTCTCTTCTTGAGAATAAAATAAATAAGGCGGCAATCTAAACTATGAATGACTCATCAATTTTAGTTTTAGGAAGCAATTCATTTTCAGGGGCATCATTTTGTGCGCATATGCTAAAAAATGATCAGCAAATTGTTGCTGTTAGTCGCTCATCAGAACCTAATTCAGCATTACTACCATATAGTTGGCAAAAAAATGCAGATAAATTGCAATTTAGCCAACTGGATATAAATCATCATCTGCAAAAAATTATTGATATTGTTAAACAGAAAAAAATTAAAAAAATTTATAACTTTGCTGCACAAAGCATGGTTGGTCAAAGCTGGCAACATCCTGAACATTGGTTTATGACTAACACTGTTTCAACGATCAAGTTACACAATTCTCTTCGACAATTAGATTTCCTTGAAAAATACATCCATATATCAACTCCCGAAGTTTATGGTAGTTGTAACGGATTAGTACCAGAGCATACTAATTATCAACCCAGTACACCATATGCAGTCTCCCGTGCTGCTGCAGATATGAGTCTACATACATTTGCAGATGTTTATGACTTTCCAGTGGTATTTACACGAGCTGCCAATGTTTATGGTGAAGGCCAACAGCTTTATCGCATAATCCCTCGTACTATTTTATATGCCCTACTAGGCAAAAAATTACAGCTGCATGGCGGAGGGCATTCAACACGATCATTTATACATATTGACGATGTATCTTCAGCGACACAACTTATTGGCGAAAAGGGTAAAAATGGTGATATTTACCATATTTCAACAGAGCAAATGATCTCTATTCGAGTACTCGTTGAAACAATCTGCAATATGCTTAAGCTCCCATTTGAACAAGTGTGCCAATCGACTGAAGATCGATTAGGAAAAGATGCAGCATATTTATTAGACACAAAAAAAATTCGCTCCGAGCTAAATTGGCAAGATTCTATTTCATTAGAAAACGGCTTAGAACGAACAATTTATTGGATGAAGCAAAATTTAGATGTACTCGCCAAGCAAGAACATGACTATATTCACAAACCTTGAGGTAATCATGATAGGACAAGAAATAGATTTACTAAAAAATTACCCTAAGTCTAAGCGTGATCTTTCTGGTAGATTAGAAGCCAAAAGTGAAGCAGTTAGAGCTATAGCGCGCCAATTTGACGAGGAATTCTTTGATGGTGATAGAGAGCACGGCTATGGTGGTTTTAACTATCATTCAAGATTTTGGCAGCCAGTCGTGCCTGACTTTATTACGCACTTTGGCCTGCAAGAAAATAGCAGTTTATTAGACGTAGGCTGTGCAAAAGGATTTATGCTTTATGATATTTTACAACAGCTACCAACAATGACATTAAGTGGAATAGATATATCCCATTACGCATTAGACAATGCCAAACAGGAAGTAAAGCACTTATTACAACAAGGTTGCGCTACTAAATTACCTTTCGAAGACAATAGTTTTGATACTGTAATATCAATTAACACTATTCATAATTTAGATCTTAATAATTGTGCAAAAGCACTGCAAGAAATAGAGCGAGTTTCTAAAGCTAAAGCATTTATTACTGTTGATGCATATAGAAATGAACAAGAAAAAGAACGCATGGAAGCCTGGAATCTAACAGCCAAAACAATGATGCATGTTGATCAGTGGAAAGAGTTTTTCAAAGATACAGGCTACACTGGCGATTTTTATTGGTTTATACCCTAATGAAAAAACTTGATGCATATTTTGAATCATTAAGAATTCGAAAAATAGAAGAAATGATAGCCTTACGCTACCCTGAGCAAGAAATGAGATGCCCAACACATCTGTCAATAGGTCAAGAGCTAGTACCTGTTGTTGTTTCTAATTTTTTATCTAAAGATGATAAGGCTTTCAGTTCACATAGAGCACATGCCCACTATCTAGCCAAAGGCGGATCATTAAAGAAAATGATAGCTGAATTATATGGCAAGGCGACAGGCTGCACAGGTGGCAGAGGTGGCTCTATGCACTTAACAGACTTGGATTGCGGTTTTATAGCTAGCACTGCAATTGTGGGTAATAGTATACCACTGGCGGTTGGCAGTGCGCTAAGTCAAAAACTACAAAATAGCAATTTTTTGACCGTAAGTTATTTTGGTGACGGTGCAACGGAAGAAGGCGCTTTTTACGAGTCGTTAAATTTTGCAGCAGTTAAATCTCTTCCTATATTATTCATATGTGAGAATAACCGCTATTCAGTGTATAGCCCATTAGAAGTTCGCCAGCCGGTTAATAGAAGCATTACGGATTTATCGCAATCAATTGGAGTTGAAAGCTTTCACGCTGATGGAAATCTTTTAATACCACTAACCCATGCCGTTGAGAGTGCTATTGAATATATTAGAAAGAATAATGCCCCAGCACTCTTAGAGCTTGATACATATCGTCACAGAGAGCATTGCGGTCCTAATTTTGATGATGACTTAAACTACAGAGCCGCAGGTGAAGTCAAAACATGGCTTGAAAAAGATCCGTTAAAATTATTATTCGCGGAACTATCAGCAGATCAACATTTCGAGAAAACTCATAACGAAATGATTATCAAAATAAAAAATGAAATAGAAGATGCTTTTCTTTTTGCTGAAAATAGCCCTTTTCCAAATCCACAGTTAAACGAAGAGTTTCTTTATGCAAAATAAAACAACAACATTCGCTGAAGAAATAAACCAAGCACAGCACTGTGCCATGGCTGAAGACGATAGCATGATTTGTATGGGATTAGGTATTAATGATCCAAAAGCTATTTTTGGTACAACTACAGGCTTACAATCAAAGTTTGGCTCAGACCGTGTCTTTGATATGCCAACATCTGAAAATGCAATGACGGGTGTGGGGATTGGCGCAGCTATTACTGGCACACGTGTATTAATGACCCATCAACGAGTCGATTTTTTCTTGCTTGCCATGGACCAACTTGTAAATAATGCCGCTAAGTGGCACTACATGTTTAATGGGCAAATGACTGTACCTTTAACAATACGTTTAATCATAGGTAGGGGTTGGGGTCAAGGACCCACTCATCAACAAAGCTTGCAATCATGGTTTGCACATATCCCTGGACTTAAAGTTGTTACTCCAAGCTTAACTGATAATGTAGGACAGCTACTTTATCAAAGTATAATGGATAATAATCCAACTATTTTCCTTGAACATCGATGGCTGCATAACCAAAACATCGACAAAGAAACGTGCGTCGATTACAACTCAAACATGCAAACAACGAGAGTCATCAAAGAAGGTGAAGATGTCACTATCATCGCTAATAGCTATATGCTCCTAGAAGCCATACACTGCCACAACTTCCTAAAAAAACAAGGTGTTAACTGCGAGGTAATTGAGGTATCTGAACCGACAAATATTGATTGGCAAACTATTTATAACTCGGTCAATAAGACTCAAACCTGCATATGCACTGATATAGGACATAACTCATTTTCTGTCTCTAGTGAAATTTCAGCAAAAATATATGAAGCATGCTTTACTTCCTTAAAAAAACCAATAAAACGAATAGCACTCCCCTCTTACCCTGAACCTACGAGCTTTGGATTAACAAAAAAATACTACAAAACCAGAACTGAGATTACTAAAGCTGTATCTGAACTCCTTGATAGGGAAATATTTATGACCGAAGATGTAGAATTTCCTCACGATGTTCCTGGTAACTGGTTTAAAGGCCCGTTTTAATGAATCGAGTATTAATTACAGGAATAAATAGTGGTATTGGGCAAGCACTTGCTGAGCGCTTAAGCCAAAATACGATTATTCACGGTACTTATCGAGGGCGAAAATCAAACTTAGATTTTGCTGAACTAACAAAAGTTGATTTTAGCTCACAAAAAAACGTTGACGATTGGTGCCATAAAACGAACTTTTCAATATATGATAGTATAATTTTTGTTCATGGCACACTCGAGCCAATCGGTTCTCTATCAGATTGCTCTTATGACGATTGGGAAAATGCATATAGAATTAATTACTTATCTATAGTGCAAGTGTTAAGTTCAGCAGTTCTAAAAATGAAATCAAACTGCAAAATCCTGACCTTTGCTGGCGGAGGCGTCAATAGCGCCCCGACGAAGTTCAACTCTTATATAAATGCGAAAGTAGCATTAATAAAAATGACTGAAGTTTTAGCTGCTGAATATCCCGATTTAATCTTTCTAAATGTTGGTCCTGGCTGGGTAGATACACCTATTCACCAACAAACACTCCACGCAAAAGAAATAGTGCCGGAAGCATATAAGGAAACAGCCAGAAGATATGAGGAAAATGACTTTGTGTCTATGCAACTGGTCATCGACTCCTTAATTTTTCTTCTTGATAATGCAAATAGTAAGTTTAGTGGACGAAACTATAGCATTGCATCCAAAGAAATTTTTCATGAGGATTTTTTGGAGTCTCTTGAAAACCCAAATATCTACAAATTGCGTAGACTCAATAAAGAGCATACATAAATGAAACTAACGGATTATATTGCATCTTACCTTGCTCAATTAGATATCAAGCATGTATTTGTTCTGCAAGGCGGTGCTGCTTTACATTTAATTGACTCAATTGAAAAACACCCTTCGCTTTCAGCTATTGCAATGCAACATGAGCAATCATGTGCGATGGCTGCTGATAGTTATGCAAAAACACACCATGTACTAGGCGTGACTATAGCCACATCAGGCCCAGGCGCTACAAATTTATTAACAGGTATCGCAAGCTCCTACTTTGACTCTGTAGCTACTTTACATATAACTGGAAATGTAGCTTCATTTAGGCAATCGCATAAATTAGGGGTTCGCCAATATGGTTTCCAAGAAACCGATATTGTTTCTATGGCAAAGCCAATAACAAAGTACGCAATACAATTAAAAAGACCTAATGACATTATCACTGTATTACCTGAAGCTATAAAAGCAGCATTAAGTGGCCGGCCAGGGCCTGTGTTAATAGATATTCCTGATGACTTTCAGCGAGAGATATTAGATATAAAAAAAATACCATTTGAAGCTTTTAATCAATCAACTGTAAACCATAAAGTAATTCAAGAAAACATATTTAATAACTTCATAGTGTCATTAAAACAAGCGAAAAAACCTTTATTTATTCTTGGTGCTGGGTGCCATAACTCAGCAGAACGGTTAATTTCACTTGCAACAAAACTAAAAATCCCCTTTCTATCGACTTGGCCGCTCAAAGGGATTGCAAATCATGATGACGAGCTAAATCTAGGGAATTTTGGAACTCATTCTTTACGTGGGAATAATATCGTTTTACAAAATTGTGATTTTATCATTTCTATTGGGTGCAGACTAGATTCAAAAGCCACAGCAAAATTAGATACCTTTGCACGTGAAGCTAAAATCGCAATGGTGGATATTGACCATAATGAAATAGAGAAATTTGCCCAATTAGGCAAAGTAATCAACTATCAATTTCCTGTATCTGTACAAGTTTTTTTAGATGCTTTTTCACTGCATTGTGAAGATTTAATTGAAATATTTAAAAATAACGATGTGTGGCTAAATTATATTACGGATGTCACACAAGAGTTTAACTACATACCTGAATATAATTACAGTGGTGTAAACCCATATTTAGCTGTTGAGTTGTTTAGTGGTGCTTTCTGTGATGACCAAAATATATGTGTGGATACAGGTACTTGCTTACCTTTAACTCTTGTCTACGGTAAAGAGAAAAAAGGCCAGCAGTATATTTCTTCATATAATAATACCCCCATGGGCTATGCTTTACCTGCATCGATTGGTGTTGCCCTAGCAAAAGAAAAAGAAGTATTTTGTATAGTTGGCGATGGTGGTTTGCAAATGAATATCCAAGAACTTTCAACGTTAAATCACTTGAAACTTCCAGTCATTATTATTGTATTTAACAATAGTGGTCATTGTATGATAAAACAAACCCAAGATGATTGGCTAGACTCAAATTATTTTTCTGCTGATTGTAATAATGGCTTGCCTCACATAAATTTTTCTGAAGTTGCTAAAGCTTATGGGATCGACTCTGAAAAAGTTGAAAATAATGAGCAATTAAAATTATTAGTAGAACGTTTACACCTTCGCATGGATCAAGAAGGGCCAAAGCTTATCGAATTAGTAATTAACCCAAACTTTAGATATGAACCGATTATCAAGTATGGCAATCCATTAGAGAATATGAGCCCTGAACTTGCTTACATAAAACAAAAAAAAGCTATGCTTATACCCAGTTTGAAGGAAAATCTATAATGATAAACTTACACCAAGAGCTGGTTATGCTAGCTAGGAATACACAATCACACGTACAATCAAGCAGTGATTACCAGCTTCTTAACAAAAAACTATCAAAAGTAATTGCCAGCGCTTATAACACGACATCAACACCAACATTTTTATTAACGGATAATATTACATTTTCTCTTCCGTATTACGATATGGGCAATATTAATACGACTCATTTGTTTGGTATTGATGAGCTAATCATTTTAAGCTTTTACTTGAAAAATAAAAATAACTATAAGAATGTGTTAGATCTTGGCGCTAATATCGGTCTGCATTCAATAGTGCTGAGCTTATTAGATTATCAAGTTACATGTTTTGAAGCGGACCCTGAAACATTCCGCGTTTTAAAACAAAACCTAGAATTAAATAATTGTAAAAAGATTAAGCCAATAAATGAAGCCGCGGCAAGTTTTGATGGCAAAGCTGAATTTACACGAGTATGTGGAAACTTAACTGGAAGTCATTTGAGCGGCGCAAAAAGTAATCCCTATGGAGAGCTAGATAAATTTGAAGTTAAAGTTAATAACATAGGTAATATAGCTAAAGAATTTGACTTAATTAAAATTGATATTGAAGGTCAAGAAGCAGATGTATTAACTTCAATTTCTTCGGAGGACGCTTTAAAAATTGATTTTATGATGGAAATTAATGGCGAAAAAAATGCAAAAACTATTTTCGACTACAGTTTACAAGTCGGCTTAAATATTTTTCTTCAAAAAAATGATTGGAAAAAAGTGAACTCTCTTGCCGAATTACCCCTAAGTCATAGAGAAGGTAGTGTTTTCCTTTCTAGTAAAAATAAGATGCCTTGGTAAAATATGAATATTCCAACTTATTTTAAAGCAGGTGTATTAATAGATATAGAGCAGCCCCTTCAACTACTCGATTTAAAAATACCGTATTTGAAAGATAATCAAGTTCTGGTGAAAATGCATATGGCTGGCTTGTGTAGAAGCCAGCTGATGGAGAGTAAAGGCCTTAGAGGAGAAGACAAGTATTTGCCCCACTTAATGGGTCATGAAGGTGTAGGTGAAGTAATAGCAGTTGGCAATAGTGTTACCAAGGTTAAACAAGGAAATCGTGTCGTTCTTGGTTGGCTAAAAGGCAGTGGAATCGATTCCGGTGGGACACATCTAATTAGCAAAGAGGGTCAAATTATCAATGCAGGTCCAGTTACGACTTTTTCAGAGTACTCTGTTATATCTGAGAATAGAGTAACCATTTGCCCTGAAGGTATTTCAAATGAGTTAGCTGTTTTACTCGGTTGCGCCCTCCCCACAGGAGCCGGTATGGTTCTAAACCAGATACAACCACACTCTAATAGTAATGTGATATTAATCGGACTAGGTGGTATAGGCATAAGTGCACTATTAATGCTTAAACATTTCAGACCAAAAAAAATCATAGTTGTAGATATTGAACAATCTAAATGTGACTTAGCACTACAACTAGGCGCCGATGAAGCTTATTTATATGAAGAAGCAAGCCTAGCTTTACTCAAAGAGCAACACCCTAACGGCTTTGATTATGCTATTGAGAGTGCTGGACTATGTGAAACCATAGAATTCGCTTTTAATAATATACATAACAGCGGTAAATGCTATTTTGCCTCACATCCAAAAACTGGCGATTTTATAAAGTTAGATCCTCATCAACTAATTTGTGGAAAGCAAATTTTTGGAACTTGGGGAGGTAATTGTAATCCAGACAAAGATTTAAAATCGATTGCAGATATTATTCAAAAACTTGAAATATCTATTAATTCTTTGATAAGCCATCGCTATTCTTTGAATCAAATCAATGAAGCAATATCGGCGCTCGAACGAAGAGAAATTACCAGAGCCATCATTACTTTTGAGAATATTGAAGTATGAATAAGCAAGTCCTTGTTCAAGGAAACTTTGACATTTTACACCCTGGCCACATTCGCTTACTTCGTTTTGCAAAAGAGTGTGGTGATAAACTAATTGTTGCTGTTAACAGCGACAAATCTATGGGGTTAAAGAGTCGGGTAAACGAACAACATCGCCTAGAGATGGTTCAATCCCTCGAATGTGTGAATGAAGCATTTTTATCAGATTTAACTCCAGCAGAAACCGTAAAGAGCCTCAAGCCTCATATTGTCGTGAAAGGTAAAGAGTTTGAAAGTAGGCACAATCCTGAGCATGCTCTTGTTGAAATGTACGGAGGAAAGCTTATTTTTGGCTCTGGTGAGTTCGAATCTAATTCCGAACAATATATTACAAGAACAATAAGCCATGGTCATAACTTTGATTACAAAAAATGCCAAAGTTATGCAACAAGGCATCAGTTTGATTATCAATCAATCAACACGGTATTTTCTCAATTTAGTGAAAACCGTGTTGCTGTAATTGGCGAAATAATCGTCGATGAATATATCCAAGGTACTGCGGTAGGCTTATCTCAGGAGGATCCTACCATAGTGATGACACCAGATAGAACGGATACATTTTTAGGCGGAGCAGCAATTACAGCAGGTCATATAAAAGGGCTAGGAGCTAATCAAGTTACGCTTTTCTCGGTACTTGGCAAAGATGATAAAGCTGATTACGTAAAAAATCATATTAACGCATACAATATTGATACTATACTTTTCGATGATGGCAGTCGCCCTACACCATTAAAATCACGATATAGAGCTGGGAATAAAACACTTCTAAGGGTCAATCAAGTTCGACAGCATAAAATTTCTAAAGAAATTCAAACCGATTTATACTTGCAACTTGAAAGTAGTATTAACAACTTCGATTTACTGGTATTTTCTGATTTTAATTATGGATTATTACCTCAAACTCTGGTCGATAAAGTCATTGCTTTATGCAAAGAAAACAATGTACGTGTTGTCGCAGACAGCCAAACCTCTTCTCAAGTTGGTGACATTGCCCGTTATAAAGATATGATGCTAATAACACCAACAGAAAAAGAAGTCCGTGTTGCTCTGAATAACATTGATGATGGTCTACCTATTTTAGCGCAAAAACTGTGTGAAAAAGCTAATCCGATGTCGTTGGTTATTACCCTTGCGGGAGAAGGTATTTTTATCCATCTACCAGATCAAAATGGCCAATGGGAAAATGATATGCTTCCTGCGATTAACCGTAATGCGGTTGATCCTGCGGGAGCTGGTGATTGCTTCTTAGCTGCCAGTAGCCTTGCTTTGTGCTCAGGTGCAACACCGTGGCAGGCATTTTATATTGCAAGTATTGCAGCCGCTTGCCAAGTAGATACACTAGGAAATCAGCCACTGTCTTTTAACACGCTCCAGCAACGAGTACTGGAGTCATTCAAAAATATATGAAAGCGATATTGCTAGCAGCAGGATTAGGCACTCGGTTAAAACCTTTGACTAATACAATTCCAAAATGTTTAGTGCCAATCTCCGGACGCCCTCTTCTATCTTACTGGTTAGAGAAGCTAGATAATTTAGGTGTATCTGAAATACTAATTAACGTCCATTATCTAGCTGAGCAGGTCGAAAGCTACATCAGCCAATCGCCCTATAGAAATAAAATAACCATTGTTAAAGAAAGTACATTACTTGGTACTGGCGGCACATTAATTAAAAATGCTCACTTTTGGAAAGATGAACAAGTGATTGTGATCCATGCTGATAATTTCTGCCTCAGTGATTTAAAAGGCTTAATTCACGTTCATAACACTAAACCGGGCAACGTAGATGTGTCACTACTACTGTTTACTTCATGTCAACCGAGTCAATGCGGTATTGTAGTTATGGACACCAATAATGTCATCCATGAATTTCATGAGAAAGTAGCTAACCCTCCTGGAAATATCGCAAGCGGAGCACTCTTTGTTTTTTCTAATTCTGTTTATGAGCGGTATTTTAAAGAATTAAAAGAAGATAAATTTTATGATTTAAGCAAAGACATAGTGCCTAACATGATTGGAAAAATGCAAGGGTGGATCGTAGATAATGAATATATGGATATAGGCACGCCCGAGAGTTATCAGCGTGCCCAAAAACTGGTATAAAAGATTACGAGCCTTGGTTCATAATTTTAAGCTGTTCATCATTAAGAAAATCACAGGGCTTTTTGTAGTTATCTTCAAAGTAGTCTCTCATATCAACAATATAATTTTGCCAAAGTAAAAAAAGCTCATCAAATTGTTCTAATGTAAACGTTTCATTTTCATAACTATAAAGCAATGTAATTAGTGGGCAGTGATAATATAATAATGACCCTTTCATCATATGATAAATATGACCTAATGGTGAATTTTTAAATGAATACACATACCGTTGCTGTCTTTTAAGCAAATCTGCAGCTTCTTTGATTGTTGTATAAGGCTCGTTACTAATAACTAACAGATGGTCACACATATCAATAAAGCGCTGTATTTCGTAATCTTCATCGTTTAATTTATCCAAATTCAGGTTTTCAAAATATCGCGTCTTGATTAACTCCAGCAAAGGAGGCTTATCTAAGCTGTTTTCTGGATCAATTAATATATCAGCAGCTAATGAAATAGCGCCTTTAATTTTAGCCCCGTTACCAATATTGAATACATCAACTGCAGGAAATATTTCCAACAGCTTTTCTATTTGGCTATGCGATACTTTGTATAAATCATTAGTGTAAACAAAGCTATCACTTAAATTACCAGGTAAAGTTTTTTCCGTGACAGGTGCACAACTGATTCCTTTTTCATCATCTTTATCTTTTTTATAAAAACTGTGATCACTATGATGTTTACCTGTGGGTAAGCTTCCATTATCAACACCAAATAAATACACATTTTTAAAACCAAAATTTAAAAATAACGAGAGTGCAGTATTAGATACAAGTGGATTACTATATGGAATTAATGGCAGTGTTTTAGAGCGATTTTTTAATGATAAAAAATTAATGAAATCAGTACCACCTTCATTCCCTTTTAATGCTAACCCTGACCACTTATATAGCTCGGTTGTCTTAGGATGGACCATATTAACGGCTAGTAAATTAACTCGTTTATACGCTTCGATCGGTAAGGAATCAGCGACTATTTTGTAGTTTGCATAAGGTCTTTCTACTAGTACATGAAAGTCCGCCTGGATCCCCAATCGCTCTAAAGAAACAATGGCAGATCCTGCAGCTACAACAATCCCTTTATTCTGATTATTTTTCAAATATTCAACAGCTTCATCTAAAGATGGGCCATTGCCAATTATAAATACAGGTATATCTAATAACGAAGCAGGTAAACTCGCTTTATTTGTAAGAAAAGACTGATTACTTTCAATATGAGCTATCGAGTGTGCAAACCCAGTTATTGCATCATTGAAAAAGCCGTGCCCCATTTGAAAACGAAAATAATCCGCAGCCCAGTTGGCTATTAACTCATTAATTTCACGTCCAGGTGTATGCTGATAACAAAAGCTTCTTACAGCGGAAAATGCTCCTATATCTTCAACTACATTTTCTAAATCTTGAATAAACGTGTTTTTATCTGCTCCCAGATTAAAGAAAAGGCAGTTTCCTTGGTCATCAATTTTTTTAATAACATCAAACCAATCAATACAAAATAAGCTTGCATAAAACTGCTCGATATCTGGCTCAATAATAAATAAATAATCAAACTCAGTATGATTTAATAATTCAGGTATGTGATAGCCTAATCCCACTCCAAAAATAATTCCCGATGGGAAGTGACAAGGTAATTGGGCTATTTTTTTCTCGTCATACTTGCGCAATTTACGCATAAACTGACCAAGCTTAACCATATACTCTGTATGAAGACGTTTATCAGAACTGCTATCTGGGTAGCCTGTATAATCTGTTAAGCTAAAAACAGGATGTTCAATCTGACGCCTAACCTGCTCCTGGCTCTGCTCGAGAGGGTTTTGAGAATAAAGGAGAGCTAATGCATTTTTAGGTATAATATTTCCATGACCACTTTGCGTGACATGAATACAAAAATCATCGCGGAGTTGCAGCTTAGATAAAGCTGCTACAATCTCAGGGTAATAATGAGTGAAACATTGCCAATTCTTTTCAAATCGCTCATTTGCTTCTGTAGCAAAAATAGCCTCTCTTTCTTGATGTTTAATAGTTTTTTCAAGTTTTTCTGAGATGTGCTCAAGCTCGTTATTAATATCTATATTCTTTATCATGTCGGTTACCTACTTGATATTTTTATACACATTTATTTTTTTTTGCGTATTAATATGAACACCAAGTTCTTTTGCAGCCTGCTGTTTTTTGAGGCTTATCTCTAATACCGTAGTATTCAATTTGATTGAAAAATCCGATAAAAATAACACATCGTTTTCGCTGAGGTTCTCAGGTGAGGCAAAGAGTGCTTTCAATGTTCTATCAATTAATAGTAACTTGCTTTGAGCTGACTCTATATCACCTTCAGCTAAATATTGATTAATTACAGACAAATCGGGGACTAACTGAGACAATAAACTAGCCGACATTAGCATCTATACCATTTTCACTAAGTGTTTTTTCTCGAACATCATGAGGAATAGCATCCCAAGCAGACTTTATTTCTTTTAATAAATTAGATACTTCTTCAACAATTGCAGGATCATTTTTTATTGTTGCATCAACTAAGCGATCTATCATATAAGAATAAAGTGCATATAAATTATCAGTCACTTCACCACCAACTTTAAAATCTAAACAGCCCCTTAAGGCTTCAATAATAGCAGTCGCTTTAGATAAATGTTCGGCCTTCGCTTCCATATGTTTTCTTTCAATAGCAACTTTAGACATCACCATTTTTTCAATCGCACCCGCCATTAACATTTGAATTATTTCATAGCGATCAGCACCCGCAACACGGGTCTTGAGTGCTTCTTTCTGATAATTTTTTACTTTGGCGTTATACATATTAAAACCCTTTTAAATCAAAATTAATTTATGATTTGTTTCTTGTAAATCCAGGTAAGCTCGCAAGCTGCGCTCCTAAGTACTGTTGTGTTGATTGCATTTGCGCCAGTAACACATCTAAACCCGCATATTGCTTTCTAAGCCTACTTTCTAATTCGGTCATTCTAAATTCATGCTTTAGTACATCATCTTCTAAATCAGTGACCTGTGTATTTAAATTATCTTCTCTTTGCTTTAAAATGCCTTTTGAACTTACGTAATTATCTAAAAAAGATTCGAACTGTTTAGCAACACCATTTTCACCAGCAAAAGCCTTTCCGATATCATCAAAATTTTCATCCATTGCTGTATTTAAACTGCGGACTAAAGTTGATTTTTCTAGATAACCTTTCTTATCAACACCCAAGCCAATATCGAAAATACTTGTGAAAGGCCCTGCATCCGTTAAATTTGTAGAAAGCATATTGACCATTTGCGAGCTCAAAGTACGAATGGTTGCATCGCTATTTAAAGGTTTACCAACTCTCGATTGCAGACCTAACTGCCCTATAGCATTGTTATAATTAGCAATAAATTCATCAATTAATGTTGTAACGCTCTCACGGTCATAGCTAACAGCTAACTTTGCCGTCTCTCCATCAACGCTTTGTCGTTTAGCAGTGATCGTCATATCTTGTACAGCATCTTTAAAGGTATTGGTGTCATTTGTTATTGTTATGCCATCTACTTTTATAACTGCACTTTTTGCTTCATTTCCAGCTGTTATACCAATACCACCGCTACCAGAAGCTCCACCATTAGCATCTGTAGATACATTGTCTAGCTCAGCATTATCATTGGTAATTACCAAGTCATTACCAGCGCCACTCACACTCGAAGTAAGAACCAGCTTTGACTCAGTACCAGTATTTATTATATTTGCTGTTACACCAAAATTATCATCCGAGTCATTAATTGCGTCACGCAAATCAGCTAATGTCGCACCCGCATCAAGAGTTAGGTCAAAGCTTTTGTCTCCAGCAGCAAATGACAAGGTGCCTCCAGAAGCAGTGACCACATCGTCAGTAGATGTAAACAAAGGAGGTACGGCATCGTTTGACGTTGCACGACTGCCTTGAGCAAGTGCAACAACTTCAATTTTAAAATTACCAGGCGTAATATCTTTTGTTGGGGTAACTGAGACGAGATCACCGTCATCACTTGTTGGTTGAGTGATATTAGCAATACGTTTATTGAAATTATCAGGATCTGCTAGCTTTTTTATTGTGTCTTGTAGCTTGGATAACGCAGACTTGATCTCTCCGATTGAAGATAATTCAACTTCTAACGACTTGTCCTTTTTTGCAAAGGCATTCATTTTTGGAACATTTTCGGCATCAACAGATGCTGTAATGATACTTTCGAGATCCAGCCCAGATCCAATACCTGCGGATGTTATAAGTGGCATACTTCTCTCCTACTATCTGTTCCAAAAAATATCATACGGTTTGATTTAGTAACAAACCTTTATTAGTAAGTTTATCGGCAAATTCATCTAAAGCTTTAGCAACTTCTCTAAACTCTTCAGTTGGAATTTCACGAATAACTTCTTCGCTTGTTTTATCAAACACTTTGATTATTGGTGGATCACCCTGCTCATCAAATTCAAATTTTAAATTTGTAGCCGTCACAGGAATATATTTATTTAATTTCTCTAAGTTTTCTTTCACTTCGTCGATCAGTGCTTTTCTTTCACTTTCAGAATCAAGTTGCTGACTATTATCAACAAGTGCGGGCTCTCTACCTGCAATTTTTGTACCAGCTTTTTCAACGGTTGCTTTTTTACTTGCTTCGTTTAACTCATTTTTATTTGTAAAAGATGAATTAGCGGTGAAGTTTTCACTCGATTTAATTATTCCACCTAAGTCAGCCATAGTAGCTCTCCTTCAAAATACAAACAAAGTATAAGTCATTATCGAGACAATATCTCAATAATGACCTAATTAACCGTCTAGCCTAGTAACGATAATGCTACTTGTGGACGCTGGTTTGCTTGGCTCAAAATAGATTGGCTTGCTTGTTGTAATATTTGAGATTTAGTCAAATTAGCTGTTTCGGCAGCGAAATCAGTATCTTTAATACGTGACTTAGCAGCACTCAAGTTTTCTGAAATGTTAGATTGGTTACGAATAGTTGATTGAAAACGATTTTGCACAGCACCGAGTTCGGCACGCTTTTTATCAACTACTGCAATCATTGCATCCATACCAGCCATTACCGCTTGTGCGTTAGCTTGAGAAGATACACTAATACCACTTGCTGTAAATACAGTTGCAAAGTCGGTATTATCAGCTGAAGCACCAACCTGCGAACTAATTGTTCCCGCAGTAGCACTTAAGCTTGCACCTGTCACAGCACTTGCTACACCTGCAATACCTGACATAGTAAAGCCATTATTACCCGCAACCGAGTTTGCAGTGCCACCAACAGAAGCCATACTAAAGCTAATATTCTGTACAGCATCAGCACCAACTTGGAAGTTAGCTGAGAATGAACCATCTAGGAGATTTTGACCACCAAATGTTGTATCTGCAGCAACACGATTCACTTCTTCTGATAATGAACGAATTTCTTCTTGTACTGCTAAACGGTCTTCATCTGTATTTGAACCGTTTGAAGCTTGTTGAGCAAGAGTACGAATACGCTGGAACATTGACGTAGTCTCATCAAGTGCGCCTTCAGCAGTCTGCGCAAGTGAGATCCCATCATTAGCATTTCGGTTACCTTGATTCAAACCATTTATTTGACTAGTTAAACGGTTAGATATTTGCATGCCTGCAGCATCATCTTTTGCACTATTAATGCGAAAACCTGATGATAGACGTTGAAAGGATGTATCGAGCTGGTTACCAGATTTCATCAACTGGCGCTGTGCGTTCAATGAACTCACATTAGTATTTACATATAAAGCCATAATAGCCTCCGCTTTATCATTTTAAATAGAATAACAACGGGATACCCCTACCCTGTTATTACTCCAGACTGAGAGTCCTAGATTTTTAGTTCTCTAAGTCAGTTATCGTCAGATAAAACGGAAACTTTAGCTTTATTTATAAATTTTTAACAACGTTATACTATTTTAACCCTGTAACAAGCTTAATGCAGCCTGAGGCCTTTGATTTGCTTGGCCTAATATTGTTTGGCTCGCTTGTTGTAAAATTTGGTTTTTAGTTAAGTTAGCTGTCTCCATTGCAAAATCAGCATCTTTAATTCTTGATTTAGCAGAGGCTAAATTTTCAGAAATATTAGCTTGATTTCGTATTGTCGACTGAAAACGGTTTTGTACCGCACCTAATTCAGCGCGTTTTTTATCAACCACCGCTATTAGAGAATCCATACCCGCAAACACAGCCTGTGCATTTACTTGTGATGACACACTAATACCTGCAGCTGTAAATACAGAAGAAAAATCTAATGTTGTTGATGCCGTTGCGCCATCAACTGAGCTTACATTAGCTGCGAGCGTTGAAAGTGCTTTACCACCCACGGCTGAAGCAACACCGGCAACACCTGATATAGTAAAACCACCATTAGCAGCAAGAGAATTAGCTGTATCGCCAACAGACTGCATACTAAAACCAATAGTCTGTACAGCATCAGCACCAACCTGAAAGCTTGCAGAATAAGAGCCATCCAATAAATTTTGACCACCGAATGTAGTGTCCGTGGCAATTCGGTTAACCTCATCAGATAACTGTCTAATCTCTTCTTGGATAGCGAGCCTATCTTCATCTGTATTAGAGCCATTTGCTGATTGCTGAGCAAGTGTTCGGATACGTTGAAATGTAGAAGTAATTTCATCAAGCGCACCTTCAGCCGTTTGTGCCAGCGAGATACCGTCATTCGCATTACGGTTGCCTTGGTTTAAACCCAAGATTTGCGATTGCAAACGATCCGATATTTGTAAACCAGCAGCATCATCCGCCGCGCTGTTAATACGCAGACCAGATGATAAACGTTTAAAGGAAGTATCTAAGTCGTTTCCAGTTCTTTCAAGCTGTCTTTGCGCATTAAGCGCACTAACATTCGTATTTACAAATAAAGCCATAATAAACTCTCTTCTTATCTGTCAAATTAAAGCCACTCTAAAATGAGTGGAGTTTTGACAAAGTGACTAGTTACAGCAGCCAAGTAAGATTGGCCCGGGGCAATAAACTGCCACTTTGCAGGTTAATTTAAAAACTTAATAAGTATTGAGCAATCTTTAGGCCAACTTTATAGATAGAGTTGCATTGAATTAGAAAAAAAGAGAAAAGGGCCTATAAGGCCCTTTGAAGATAAGTTTGAGAGTAGGTTTTAATTATTGGCATATTTTATGCTTAATAATTTATGTTCTTACAAATGTTAGAACAATACAGGATTTTTAAGCGCCTCCGCTTTATCAATCCGTTTCAGCGCCTTTGTTAATACCCCATTAAACAAAGGCGCTACATTCTTAGTCAATTAATTGACTATTTCCAACCAATTATCCTAGAAGACTTAATGCAGCCTGTGGACGTTGATTAGCCTGGCTAAGAATTGTTTGGCTAGCCTGTTGTAGAATCTGCATTTTTGTTAAGTTTGCAGTTTCTTGAGCAAAGTCAGTATCTTTAATACGTGATTTTGCAGCACTTAGATTCTCTGAGATATTTGATTGGTTACGAATCGTTGACTGAAAACGATTTTGTACCGCACCCAGCTCAGCTCGTTTTTTATCAACAACCGCGATAAGCGAATCCATACCAGCCATTACAGCTTGCGCATTAGCCTGTGAAGATACACTGATACCACCAGCAGTAAATACTGATGAAAATGCTGTTTGGTCTGCTGATGCACCTACTTGCGAGCTGATTGTTCCAGCTGTCGCACTTAAACTAGCGCCGGTTACCGCACTGGCAACACCTGCAATACCTGACATGGTGAAACCACCATTAGCTGCGATAGAGTTAGCCGTACCACCAACCGATGCCATACTAAAGCTGATATTCTGAACGGCATCTGCACCTACTTGAAAGTTAGCCGAGAAAGAACCATCTAATAGGTTTTGACCACCAAACGTTGTATCTGCAGCAACACGATTAACTTCTGATGAAAGAGAGCGAATCTCTTCTTGCACCGCTAAACGGTCTTCATCAGTATTTGAGCCGTTAGCTGCTTGCTGTGATAATGTTCTGATACGTTGGAACATTGATGTTACTTCGTCTAATGCACCCTCAGCTGTTTGTGCTAGTGAAATACCATCGTTCGCGTTACGGTTACCTTGGTTCAAACCGTTAATTTGTGATGTTAAACGGTCAGAAATTTGTAGGCCAGCCGCATCATCTTTCGCACTGTTAATACGAAAACCTGATGATAAACGTTGGAATGATGTATCCAGTGCATTACCAGAATTATTTAATTGTCTTTGTGCGTTTAACGCGCTAACATTTGTATTTACATATAAAGCCATGATATCTCTCCAGAAGTAAACTTATCATTTACTCTCAAACTTACTAGATTAAGCAGTGGTTGTTATTTACAACGCTTTGCTTGGTTAATTAAGTTATCGGTCTAGCAAAAAAATCCTTTAGCTTTTTTTTAATTTTTTTAACTTTATTTTTTAAGCTCTTGTAATTTAATGAATTTTTAAATTGTTTAATTAATGAATTCCATTAAACGAATAAAAGATTATTGTACAGGTCTTTTTCTTCAGGAAATTATTAAGCTGTTAAATAGTAAGGAGATGATCTTAAAAGGCTGAAGAAATACGAGAGTAAGGCAATATATTGCCTTACTCCTTTACTTACTTATAAGTAATCGAACAGTGATAATTTAGCCAAGCGGCCAAAAGTTGCCTGCGAGGCTTGTAGTGCAGTTTCTTGCTTCGTGAGTTCAGTAATGGCCTCAGCCATATCGAGTTCAATTAAATCTGCACGAGAAGATTTGTTATTTACATCAAGGTCACTATTAGATTGCGTGATTTTTTCAGCTGTATTTAACCGCCCACCTAAACCAGCCTGCGTTAAAGAGACCTGATTTTTACTATTGTCGATCTGGATCATGGCCGCTGCCAATACTTGCTCATAATCTTCTTGGCTAATTGTTGGATCAGTCAGTCCTGCGATCAAATCATTTAAGGTGTTTAAAATATTTTCTTTTTGCGGTGCTTCTAAAGTAAAGTCTACCTGCCCATTTGCCACGGGGCTAATGTCGATTTCCAACCCTGCAAATTTAATTTGTGATCCCTCAAAGCTGCCAGAGCTGATCACACTTCCACCTTGTTCAACCTGATAAGTATTAGGTGTACCTGCTGTCGTTATAATATTAAACGTATTTGCTCCGACTGCGGCAGCAGGATCAGCGTTATAATTTGCTTTATGAAAAGAGTCAAACTGAGCTTGTTCACGCACATACACTTTTGCACTAGTGATCCCTCCTGATGCAACACCATCATTCGAGGCGACGTCTAAACGTGCATTGACCTTTTCAAACGTATCAACCCCATTATCACTGGATTTAATTTCAACTCCTTCCGCTACTTTAATTTTATGCTGGCCTTGGTCGCCACCATAAACATATTTGCCAGTTGAAGAATCAAGCGAATAGGTTTGGGTATTATCTTGATAGCCTGAAAATATATACTTCCCATCTTCAGTTTTAGCATTCATTAAATCAAGCACACTACTTTGTATAGATTTAATCTCTTCAGCAATACCTTCACGATCTATATCTGTATAAACACCATTACCAGCTTGAATTGCTAATGTATGTGCTTTTTCAAGCGAGCCTTTAATATTCTCAAGTACACTTTCTTGGGTATTTAAACGACTCGTCAGCATAGTAATATTTTTACTGTATTGCTCATTCGCTTGTATACGATCGGTATACAGTAACGCCCGTGCTGTTGCCGATGGATCATCTGAAGCTGTAAGCACTCGCTTTTGGGTATTAACTTGCTCTTGTGCTTTATTGACATTTTGCTGATTATTCAAAATCGAATTAACACTGTTTTGGTACATCAAATTATTAGATAAACGCATAATTACCTCGCAGCATTAAGTAAAGTATCAAAAATTGTACGGGCTGTTGATAGCACTTGTGCAGACGCCGCATAAGATTGTTGAAAACGTAATAAATTGGCTGCTTCTTCATCAAGGTTTACTCCCGAGAGTGACTCATACCAGGCTTCAGACTGTTGAGCTAATGCCTCAAAAGCAGCGCCATTAGTCTTCGCTTGATTGGTTACAACACCAATATCAGTAACTAACCCTGCATAGGCTTGATTAAATGTTTTATGATTATCTGCAGTTGAAGTTGTGGTCACATTTTGTCGAACTAACTCACCACTTTGTAACCCAGCCAACATTAAGCCATTGCGGTTATCATCAAAACCACCTTCATTAAACTCCAGTGTAAAACTATCGCCTGTTGCTGGTATGCCTTCAATATTAAAGTCAAAGCCATATAATTCGAAACCATTCCCAGCTTGTGAAAGCATATTTTCAGCAGGCGGAGTGACTGTAAAAGTACTTGTATTGACCCCATCTGATATTGTGTATTCATCTGGGTTAGCAGTTTTCACTATCGTGATATCGCCATTAGCAAGATCCGGAGGTGTCGTAGTTGTAAAACCACCTGAAGTCACACTACTTACACTACCTACTGAAATATTGGCATTGCCAGTGTTGTTTATGTTATCAGCCGTACGGATTGGTGAAGCAAGCGCTAACGATTCAGGCCTATCGGTGGCAAGTGTTAAACTCGATGCAGCCTCTGCATTAAGTTTTACAGCAAATTGATCGCCAACATTACCGGTTCCTGTAACATTTAATTGTAAACCAAAAGATTCCCCACCGGTCATAGTCGATGAATCAATAACGCCAGCAACTATATTGGCGGTTGAGGGAGAGCCTAATGGTTCACCTTTATTATCGACAGGTTGTATTTCTACCGTTGTACCACTGGTATAAGTAACAATAAAGTCACTAGCAGGAATTTCACTGCCTTTACCAGGCTCTAGGGTAGCCGTCATGCTTGAGTTACCTGTATTAGCTTGATAGGCGTAACCGCCAACCGTTGGAATTGTAAAAATGTCCCCACCAAGTTCACCGTTGCCGTCCATCCCTAAACGGTTTTGTTGGTTAAAAGCATCAGCAATTGCAAGCCCCATTTGGCCAAGCTGGTTTTGTGCTGGCACTAAAATATCATCACGAAATGCTAGTAACCCACCAATCTTACCTTTAAGTTTACTTACATCAACATCAAGCGGCACAGCTTTGCCGCCATTTATATCTAAACGTAATTCTTTAAAATTAGGATCCGGATCACCCGCCATCGAAAACAAATTAAATGCGCCGTCTTGCATTACGAGTGATTCACCGGTGCCCATAAATACCAGCTTTTCACCGTTGGGGCCATCAAGAGTCTCTACATCTATTAATTCCGATAACTTACGAATAGCAAGGTCTCGCTCGTTATACATGGTGCTTGAGTTTGCCTCATTGCGCGTACCATTTACCGTAGCTATTTGCTTATTCAAACTGCTAATATTTTGAATCAATGTATTCGCTTCATCAGAAAAAATTTCTAACTGCTCATTCACGATGTTTTTTTGATCAAATACAATGCCTGACAAACGATCCATTTGATCAATCAAATTTTCTGCATCTGTCATAACCAACGAACGTGCAACTGTTGATGATGGCTGATTTAAGCTTTCCTGCACATTGTTGAATAACGAATTCATACTGCTCGATAAGCTATTGGATTCTTGAGAAAACAAGCTATCAACCCGGCCTGCTTCTGTAACAAATTGATCAAAAAAGGTTTTATTTGAAGTATCGCGATTGAGCTGCTTTTGAGCAAATTCATTCAATAATCGATATGTTTCACCACGACCAACTTGATTGTCGATCATGGTCATATGCTCTGTACGCTCACGTACATAACCAACTGTATTTATATTGGCAATGTTTTTACTGGTCGTTTGTAGCAATTCTGAATTAGCGCGAACGCCTGAATTTGCAATGTCTAATAAATTAAACGACATCTTAATTTACTCCTTGGCGAACCAATGTTGTCGCCAGTGTTTTAAGTTCTGTACGATTAAGTACTTGCTTAATTTTTTCGGCATAATTGGGGTCTGTGGCATAACCGGCTTTTTGTAAAGAGTCTAAAAAAGCGGCCGGTTTTGCGGTATTTTGTAATGCTTCTTGGTAGCGTGGGTTTTCCGTTAAAAACTGCACAAAGTCATTCACGCTGTCTTTAATCGAATCATATGCTCTAAAGCTGGCTTGTCTTTTTACTGGTGTACCTTGCTCAAATTCGAGTGTCATTTTATTGGCTTTCTCACCCTGCCAGCTTCTATCTGATTTGATATTGAATAAGTTAAAGCTGCTGTTGCCATCACTTTTATTAATAATATGCTTACCCCAACCAGTCTCAAGAGCTGCTTGTGCAACCATCACAGCAGGGTTCAAACCAATTTTTTCAGCTGCTGTTTTTGCATGCTCCCAAACACTACTAATAAAATCTTCTGCATTTTCAAACTGAGGTTTTTGCGCTGTTGATGGGCTGCTATTGACAGCCTGAGTGTCAGCCGTGTTTTCAGTATTCGTAACTGTTGCACGTTGATCACTGGTAAAATCATCAACAGTACGCAGCACTGAACTAGGGGTAAAGTTTTTTCCATCAGGAGAAAGTTGTTGCACTATGAGATCGGCTAAACCCAATGACCCTTTTGAAGATAAATCAACTGATAACTGTTGATCATGCATTTCTTCAAAAAACTTTACACCACTGGAATTAAAAGGACTGTCTTCGTCTTCAAACGCTTCGTTTGCTTTACGCATACTTTTAAGAAGCATCTGCGTAAAAATAGATTCAAATTGTGCCGCTGCTTTTTTTAGCGCTTCTTTCGATGCTTCAGGCGAGGCACCACTTTTTAAGGCATCTTGACGTAACGTATTAAGATTGCCTAAATCAAAGAAGTTTTGTTTATCGAGATGATTAGTATCCATCAGCAATTTGACACAGTGATTAATAATATTATTAACAATGCAATAATTGAGCCAATGCGAGTTTGCGAGTTTGCGAGTTTGCGAGTTTGCGAAAGTATAAAAGCGTTGATTAATTATGCAAGTCAAGCCCCCCTAAATGCGAGTTAACGCAAACTTAGGGGGTCAATATGGTTAAATAACCACGAGTTGACCGCTGATGGCCCCCGCTTCTTTTAATGCTTCTAGTATTGCCATTAAGTCACCGGGCGCTGCGCCGACTTCGTTAATTGCCCGTACTAAATCGTCAAGACTAACACCTGGGTTGAATACAAAGGCTCGAGAATCATCTTCGTTAACATCAATAATACTTTGATTAGTAACGACCGTTTCCCCTTCACTTAATGCGTTAGGCTGAGATACATTTTGCTGTTCCGCAATCGTAACAGTCAAGCCACCATGGGTAATTGCCGCCGCTTGTAACTTTACATTTTTACCGATCACTATGGTACCAGTACGTGAATTAACGATAATTTTTGCCGAAGTATCCGCTGGTTTAAACTCTAAATTTTCAAGCGTAGATAAATAAGCAACACGCTGCGACGCATCACGCGGTGCAATAACACGTATTGAAGCGGCATCAAGTGCATGTGCACTGTCTGGGCCGATAAGTTCATTAATAGTTTGCTCTAAACGTTTAGCGGTAGTGAAATCTGGACGATTTAAATTAAAGGTTATGTAATCACCTTGCATAAAAGGACTTTTAATTGCCCGTTCAACCGTTGCGCCATTAGGAATACGCCCTACCGTAGGCGTGTTCATTACGATCTTACTACCATCGGCTCCTTCAACACCTAATCCACCAACAATTAAGCTACCTTGTGCGATAGCATAAGTATTCCCATCAACCCCTTTTAGAAAGGTTTGTAGTAATGTTCCGCCACGTAAGCTACCCGCACTACCTATTGACGATACAGTAATATCGATTGTCTGCCCTGGCTTCCTAAATGCAGGTAACTCAGCATGCACAGCAACCGCAGCTACATTTTTGATTTTGGGTTTTAAATTCGATGCCATGGTAATACCAAAACTATTTAGCATGGCTTTAAAGCTTTGTTCAGTAAAACGACTTTGCTCACCGGTGCCAGGTAAACCAACCACGAGACCATAACCAACCAGCTGGTTTGAGCGAACGCCTTCAACCATTGAGACATCTTTAATACGTTCAGCGCTTGCACTAAAGTGCCAACTTAATAAACATATACACAGCAACGCTTTCAAGCTATTCATATCAACATCCTTTAAAAAGGGAACAGAGAGCTGGTGAAGAATCGAGTTAACCACCCTGCCGTTTGAGTCTCTTGCATTTGCCCTTTACCAGAATATTGAATCCGAGCATTCGCGATTCTATTAGAGGTCACAGTATTATCTGCAGTAACATCTTGTGGGCGCACAAGTCCTTCCAGACGAATAAATTCTTCGCCGGTGTTTAAAGTCAGCCATTTTTCACCACGGATCACTAAATTACCATTAGGTAATACACGCATAACATTCACGGAAATATCACCAAATAAACTATTAGATTGGTTTGACTTAGTATCACCTTTGAATTTTGCACCGCTGCCCACACCAAACTGAATACTATCACCACCAATATTAACCGGTAGTCCGCCTAACCCAATGACAGGGTCTAAGCTGGCATCACTTTGTTTATCCGTTTCAGTTTTAGCTGCTTTTGATGATTGCGTCGATTCTTGCAGCTTAACTGTAATAATATCTCCAGTACGTAAGGCTTTTTTATCTGAATATAAATCATTTGATAAATTACTATCAAACAATGAGCCTGTCGGCACGATTTGCTCTGCGGCAGGCTCTGGATACATGGGAGCATAGTATGGATCATCTTGAACCACGCTGTGGTTTTGAGTTGTCATACAACCACTCAATATAAATGCACCCGTTAAGACTATAGATAAATTACGCATAACTTTGCTCCGAATTAATTAAAGTTGCTGACTGATATAACTCATCATTTCATCAACCGCTGAAATCACTTTTGAATTCATTTCATAGATCCGTTGAGTTTCAATCAGGTTAACTAATTCTTCAGTTACATTTACGTTAGAGGTTTCAAGTGCACCTTGCACAACAGTGCCTAATCCTTCTAGGCCAGGGTTACCTTGCACAGGTGCGCCACTGACTGCCGTTTCGGTATATAAGTTTTGACCTACAGGCTCTAGACCTGATGGATTGATAAAATCACTGATCGTTAACTGACCTATTACCACATTCTCTGGCTGCCCTGAGATACGTACTGATACCTCTCCATCTTGCGATACAGTAATGGACTGTGCGTCATCAGGTACATTCATTTCTGGCTGTACGGGAAAACCAGCGCCGGCAGTAACAATACGGCCGTCTTCATCCGTGGTAAATTGACCATTTCGAGAGTAAGCGATATTGCCATCAGGCTGTAAAACTTCAAAAAAACCGGGCCCTGATATCATCCAATCCAATGAATTTTCGGTGGTTAACATATTGCCTTGAGAAAAGTTTTTCTGATTAGCAACCACTTTGGTACCAGCACCAAGCATTAAACCTGAGGGCATTTCAGTATCTTGTGATGAACGTCCACCCGGCTGATTAATATTTTGATAAAGTAAATCTTCAAACACAGCACGGCTTTTCTTATAACCAACGGTACTGGCATTGGCTAAATTATTTGAGATAACCGAAATGTCAGTTTGTTGGGCATCAAGCCCCGTTTTACTTATCCACAATGCAGGATTCATATTAATATCCTCTCAATAAAGTTAAACAATACGCAGCAATTGAGTTTGACGTTCGTCAATTTCTTCAGCCGTTTTCATTAACTTAACTTGTAATTCAAATTGGCGTTGATGGTTTATCATATCTACCATCTCGTGTACCGGATTCACATTTGACATTTCCAAAGTGCCACTCATCACTTTCACATCATTAGAGATGTCACAAAATCCACATATATCATTATCCAGTAATTCAGGCTTTGGCCGAAATAAGCCATCATTACCTTTTTCAAGCTCTGAATTATTTGCCTTGATCACCTTCAAACGATCAACAACTTCTAAAAAGTTAGCTGGAGCTCCTTGCGGGCGAACTTGGATAGAGCCATCTTCACTAAATTCAATTTTCTCCACTGGCAATGGCAAAATAATTGGTCCACCTTCGCCAATAACTTGACGCCCGTGACTGGTGATCAAAGCGCCGTCAGGAGTGATATTCAACGTACCGACTTTTGTATATGCCTCATTACCTGAAGCATCTTGCACCGTAAGCCATCCTTTATCGCTCATAGCAATATCTAGATCACGTCCAGTCTCAACAATACCGCCGGAAGTCATATTGGAACCAGGCCGCTCTTGCATGGTAAATACACGTGTCGGCAGGCCTTCGCCAAAAGCTTGCATCGAACGCGCTTGTGCGAAGTCAGCTTTAAAACCTGTGGTATTGGCATTTGCTAAATTATTTGCTTTAAGCTCTAGGCCCCGCAAACTTTGCTTAGCTCCAGACGCTGCAATGTAGACCATCTTGTCCATAACATCGACTCACGTTAAAAATCTATAACATGACAAATGCAAGATAAGTGCCACAATAAACTGACGTGATAAGTTACAAAAAATAATCAATCGCAAATAAAAAAGGCTGCTAATAAATAGCAGCCTAGGTGTCGGATTATAAAAAATATTAGAACGAGATTAGCGGATCTGCAAAATAGCTTGCTGTAGTGTTGAATTCACTTCAAGCGCACGTGAGTTTGCTTGGAAGTTACGCTGTGCACTGATCAAATCTACGAGTTCATTCGTTAAATTCACGTTTGATTGCTCAAGCGCTGTAGAGTTAATGGAACCTAAAGTACCAGAACCTGGTTCGCCAGCGATTGGCTCACCAGACGTCAAACTTTTTTTCCAACCTGTATCACCAGCTTGTTGTAAGCCTTGTGAGTTAGAAAAGCGCACCATCGCTACTTGCCCTAAGAATGAGGTATCTCCATTACTGTATGAAGCGACAATCTTACCATCACTACCAATATCAATACCGGCTAAACGTCCAACAGTAGCACCATCTTGCTCAAGTGCTTTAACTTCAAAACGACTAGCATATTGAGTCGGGACTTTATTATCGGTGGCCGCTTCATCGCGCCAATTAACAGTAACATTTTCAGGGAAGCTGGCACCATTTGTTAATAAATCAGATAGCCCTACTGCCGCACCAGCACCGCTTGGAATTGCTAATGGATTGAATGTGTTATCTGTATTCGCGACACCATCTGTGTTTAATGGCTTACCACTAGAATCAAACTGAAAGGTTGATAATGGTGTGTAAGGAGGAGCAGTCTCTTCAACACCTGCAGGGCTAAATGGCTTTTCATCTAAGGTCGCATAAGTTTGCCACTCATTGTCATTACCCGTTACTGTAGAATTTGTTTTAACAAAGAAAAACTGTAAAACATGCGGCTCACCTAACGAGTCGTATACTGTTGTTGATGTTGAGCTATTATATGATGCGCTCGTTGTAGGATCAAAAGTAGTTATTGACGGCGAGGTTGCACGCGAGTCTAAGTTAAACGAAGAGTAAACATTCGTCGTAGCTCGCGGTGATCCTGATGAATCAGGGATCTGTAACGCTGATGACGTGCTTAAACTTACCGATGTTGTATCACCTGTAGCTTCATCAACAGGAAAACCCTGCAAGTAATTGCCTTTAGCATCAACAATAAAGTTATCTTTATTAAGTTTAAATGCGCCTGCACGCGAATAAGTAAAATCTTGTGCCCCTAAATCTTGGCTCATGGCAAAGTAACCTTCACCTGTGATAGCTAAATCTAATGAGTTTTGAGTGAACTTTAGTGAACCTTGGTGAAACTGTTGTGCCACCATAGTTGTCTGTACACCATCACCATTTTTTGTCTTGCCTGAACTAAATACCGAAGATGCGTATACATCAGCAAATTCAGCACGTGACTCTTTAAAGCCTACCGTATTTACGTTAGCAATATTATTTGCTGTTACATCTAAGTCTTTTTGTGCGGCAGCAATGCCAGTTAATGCAATATTGAAGCTCATAATTCACCTCTAATCTGTCAATGTTTAGCCTGTGGCTAACTAATAATTAAAATTTTTACGCGATTTCTGCAACGTCAGCTAGCCTAACCGCACCTTCTTTAGTGTTTATAATAATGCCGTTTGCACCATTAATATTAACACTCTCGATATTCTTAAAAGTAGCTATAGGTAAAGCCGTGTACTCACCATTTAACTGCCCTTCAGCTTTAATTTTATATTCACCTGGTGGTAAACGTTCTTTATTATCATTCATGCCGTCCCACTCGAAACGGACAGCGCCCGCTGATTGCGCACCTAAATCAATACTACGCACCAACTGACCAGATGAATCTTCAATTCGTAGAAATAAGTTTTCTACAGGCTCTTCTGCAACCACGGTTCCTTTAGCGCTACCAACATCGTTTAGGTCTAATGTATTAGACTCTAGTAATGCTTGTTTACCCACTAAAGTCGATGCTTGTAGTGCTGAGTTAGATGTCATCGATGCGGCTAATGACTGAAAATTACTATTAAGGTTTGAGATACCTTCAGCCATGGTGAAACTTGTCATCTGCGCGATCATTTGATCATTGTCAGCTGGTTTGCTGGGATCTTGAAACGACAGTTGCTGTGTTAACAATGAGAAGAAATCTTCTTGGGTTAACGCATCACTTTTCTTATCACTGCTAACCTGTTTATCTTGCCACTTAATCGAATCTAAATAAGTTGACGATGTGCTGCTGATATCGTTACTCATAATCTTTCCTCAATTACCGCTGCCCAAGCAACAGTGTTTTACTTAACATTTGCTTCGCTGCATCAGCAACTTGCACATTGGTTTGATAAGAGCGTGAGGCAGAAATCATATTAGCCATTTCTTCAACGACATTAACGTTAGGTTTGTAGATATAACCGTTTTCATCCGCACTAGGATGATTAGGGTTATATTCAATTTGTAATGGTTTATTACTCTCTACAATACCTAACACTTTAACGCCAACAGACGACCCCTGAACATTACCGCTTGATTCTGATGCTTTCATCAGTTCAGCTGCAAAAACAGGGTGGCGCGCCCGGTAAGTTTTGTCTTGGCTTGAGCTAATGCTATTAGCATTTGAAATATTACTCGCGGTTGTGTTCAAACGCACATTTTGCGCACTCATACCACTACCTGAAATATCAAAAACGTTATATAAACTCATGCTTAGGCTCCTTGACTACCGAGGGCTTTTTTAAGGCCTTTAATTTTACTACTCATAAATTGCAGGCTTGCCTGATACTCTAATGAGTTCTTTGTATACAAGTTTCGTTCCACTTGTATATCAACCGAGTTGCCATCACCTGTATCTGCTTGATTTGGCGAGCGAAACATTTCACTATTACCAACATAACGACTGCCACCGGCAATGTGGTTTGGGTTAGTTGTTACCATGTTATTGCCGCCTTGTTGGTGGCTTTTTGCCGCTTTCAATGCTGAGGCAAAGTCGATGTCTTTCGCTTTATAGCCCGGCGTATCAGCATTAGCGATATTGGTTGCTAATAACTCAGCACGTTGCGAACGGATCAACATTGCATGAGGATGAACCCCAAATGCTTTATCAAAACTGATAGCCATAACCATCTCCAAAAAATTGACTTAAGATGATTAATGCAAAAGTTGAGCCAATTAGGTTGATGTTTTATGGTTCGTTTAATCATTTGATTTAAAAAGAAAAACGATGTGGAGCCACATCGTTTTATAGTATTCAAGATTCGGTTTTACCACCGATGAGATTTGAGTAACTTGTGTTTTAGCGCGTTAAATACGCTGGTAAGCTATTTCTTTTGATAAATAATACCTGGATTACAGCGTACCATGTCAAATTCGTCACTTAACCCTGACATAGACTCTGATGCGCCTAAAAATAAATACCCTTTAGGATTTAGTGCTTGAGCAAACTGAGCAATAATTTTGGCTTTAACCTCTGGTGCGAAATAAATCAGCACGTTGCGGCAAAAAATAATATCAAACTTGCCCATTAGCGCGTATGAATCTAATAAGTTAAGATGTCTAAAACTCACTAATTTTTTTATTGAGTCGTTTACTTGCGCCATGCCGTTGCCACTATCTTTAAAGAACTTTTTCCTGCGCTCTACCGACAGCCCTCTAGCTAGAGCAAGGGAGTCATATTCTGCATGCTTACACATATCTAACATAGTATTAGAAATATCAGTGCCGATTATCTGCGCGCCCATTTTTAATACACCCGGCTGTTTAGCTTGAAACTCAGCAACCGACATAGCAATAGAATATGGCTCTTGTCCCGATGAACTTGCCGCAGACCAAATTTTCAACGGACGACGTAACTCTTTATGTTCCGGAAATAACTTACTTTGCAATAGTTCAAACGGGTATTGATCCCGAAACCATAAAGTTTCATTGGTCGTCATAGCATCAACGACTGCGGCACGTAACTGCCGCTCATGCGGACTCAGTGTTTTACTAACCAATTGTGACAATGATTCAACATTAAAACGAACCATTAGCGGAGCAAGCCTGCTTTTGACTAAATAAAGCTTATTATCTCCCAGAACAATGCCACATTGTTGCTCTAAAAAAGAGCGAAACTGATCGTACTCGCTTTGCTGTAAATGCTTATTTTCCAAAGTAACACCGCCTTTTCAAATTAGTCACAATGAACCCATTTTTTCACTGCTGTAGCTAACTCATCCGGATTGAACTTAGCTATAAAGTCATCAGCACCCACTTTTTCAATCATCGCTTGATTGAATACACCGCTGAGCGATGTATGTAAAATAACATGTAAGGGGGCTAACTTTGGATCTGCTTTTATTTCAGCGGTTAGGGTATAACCATCCATTTCTGGCATTTCAACATCAGAAATCAACAATCCTACTCGCTCGGTAATATCATGCTTACAATCAAGTGCAGCAATCTCACGAAGGCGTATTAATGCTTCTTTACCATTTTTAGCCAGCTCTGTTTGCACGCCTAACGGCTCTAATGCACGTTTGACTTGATTACGAGCAACGGCAGAGTCATCGGCAATAAACACAATGCGCTCACCTAAGTCTTTTTGAATTTCACCATCATTAGCTATTGCAGCACTGACTTCGGTATTCACCGGGCAAATTTCGTTTAATATTTTTTCTACATCAAGAATTTCGACTAACTCGTTTTCAATTTCTGTCACTGCAGTTAAATATGAATATCTGCCAGCCCCTGACGGTGGCGGCATTATTTTTTCCCAATTCATATTAACAATTCGCTCAACGCCACCAACCAAAAACCCTTGTACGGAACGGTTATATTCAGCAATGATTATAAAACTATCTTTAATATTTTCGATCGCAGGACCACCCACGGCCATCGATAAATCGATAACAGAAATAGTTTGCCCGCGTATATGTGCGACACCTCTTATATACGCATTTGACTTTGGCATGTTTGTCAAAGGAGGGCATTGCAGTACTTCTCTCACTTTAAACACATTGATGCCAAAGCGCTGCCGCCCTCTTAGCTTGAATAATAATAATTCAAGACGGTTTTGCCCAACCAATTGAGTGCGTTGGTTAACTGAGTCTAAAATGCCTGCCATTTCAATCTCCTGAAGAAAGCGAATAAGAACGGAACAATAATTGCTTTCTTTCTGTAAAGCTACATAACTACACGGGAGCGTCTGTTTATTGACGCTAAATATTTATACCCTGTTTTCAACCATAAGCATAGTCGAAACATTATGAGTTTGTTAAAAAAAAGCCGAAGATACAGTGTTTTTTATTTTCTTGCTAGCTTATGCCTAGTAACTCCACTGTATGCGCAAACATATAGCAAAGAACAATTGCAAGAACTTGCTGTATCTCATGTCTATGATCAACTAGACCCTAATACTGCCGATGATAAGGAACTCAACGCCTTAACATTGGATAGCCGGATCCCAGATCGTGGCTGTAACAGCGACCTTGCATTTAATATTCCTACTGAGCCGCCATTTAATCGCCAAATAACCGTACAAATAAAATGTGATGACCTAAATGGTTGGAGTCAATATGTTCATGTACGTATGATTGAACTATCCCCTGTGATTATAGCCACTGAAAATTTAAGTCGGGGTGAAGTTATCGAACCCCATCATTTACGTTTGATTATGAAACCAAAACATTTCGTAAGAGCACAGTACTTACAAGATGAAGAACTGTTGATTGGTAGCCGCAGCAAACGCAATATCCGCAGTGGTTACCCTGTTGCTTTAAATCAAATCTGTATGGTCTGCAAAGGGGATAATGTCACTATTTTCGCAATAATTCGAGGATTGAAAATAAAAACTTCCGGTTTAGCCCTAGAAGATGGTACTTTAGGGGAGCAAGTAAAAGTTAAAAATGCAAAATCAGGGAAAGTTTTAAATGCCCGTGTTGACGGTGTTGAGTCTGTGCAGGTAATTATTTAAACTTTCGTATTTATGCTAAAGTTTCTAGCATGGTTGCCGATAACAAGGCATGTGTTGGATAATGTATAGGTTGAAATCATGGTAAGCCAAGTAAATAAAGGTCAGCAACAGGCTAATGTGTTGACCAATGCAAAACAGCAAAAAGTTGATTTACAAAACAATAATGCTAATACTGCGCAAGCAACTACGCCAAAAGCGACTGCTGATTCAGTAAGCTTAACACCACAAGCGCAACAGTTAAAATCTTTGCAAGACAAAGCACAGCAGTCTTCAGGTTTTGATAGCAACAAAGTGGCTGAGCTAAAAAAAGCAATTACTGAAGGTAAATATCAGATTGATGCTGAAAAGTTAGCAAAAAATATCGCTGCATTTGAGTTTGATGTGTATGGCTGATCACAACAGTCTGATCAGTTCTAAACTTGTTATGCAGCTAAATTGCTTGACATCCCTTGCTGATATCTTAGAAGATGAATTAACCGCTATAGCTTCCCGTCGTGGTGAGGGTCTAAAAGATGTCGCGAAACAAAAACTCGCCTTTTTGAGTCAAATTCAAACTTTAGACAAAGAGCTCAAAACCTTACTTGCAAATAATGACGTTGAATCTGACGAAGTTACAAACTTAATTAGTGATGTGCGTAAATTATTAGAGTCATGTAAAAAGAAAAATGATGTTAATGCTCATGCAGCCCACCATGCACAATTAACCGTCAAACAATTAAAAGACATTTTAATTGGTGTGCCAACCTCTACAACATATGACCAAGGTGGTAGTGTTGTTCACGGTAACAGTAAAATCGTCCATAACTTAAAAGCATAACCCCTTCTTTGAGCTTCACCTGTGCCTACTTCTGATTAATTGATCTACCCTGCATTTATAACTACCTTTCGCTAGATACTTTTATTGCCAGTTTGATTCTGTGACTGAACCAACATCGTTTGCCAATTACGTGCTATCGCTAAGCGCGTTGGTCCAAATTGCAGGTTCATTTTTTCTAAAAAGACATTAAACTGGATGGGGAGACGATCGGCAAAAACCACACTGGTAACTAATATAAACAATAGCGCAAAATGCAGTAACGGGCAGTTACTAAACTTTCGCAAAAGCACGCAGCCAAAGTGTAAAACGCTCACTGACGCGACCATAAGTATATTAATAAAAACCGAGTTATTTTTTTACGTGCCACAAGCTTTATTCAATAAAAAACATTAAATAAAGCATAGCACTGAAGTATTCACTGTGAGATATTTTAGCGTGTATTTTGTTAGTTACTAACGTAAATAACAACGAATTTATTAGATCAAGCGTTTTAGTAATAAGTTACTTTTTTAACTTCGCGTGGTTTAATTTCACCTATGTATAAATCATGCACCCGCTTCATATCAAGTTGTAACTCAGTGGCATAGGTATCACCTACGGCATAGGTTTTAATTACTTGTGCGCCTTTAATAATCCCTTGTACTTGCCCTTGCAAGTGATCGTTTTGTGCAATACTGCCTTGCACTGTGGTACCTGCGGTAATTTTTTGCCCATATACTTGCTCTGCAAGCTCACGATACGCTTCTAGTTTTGATGCTTTAATCGCCATTAATGAGCGTTGTGATTGGTTATCACCCGGTTGCGCACTGATCGGCGCATAACCCACGGCTTTTAGAATTGGGTAGTTATCTGGCTCAATATACTTATATTCCACATGTTTATCAAAAATACTGCTACAGCCAGCTAGACCTAAGCTTGCTAATATACAAATTGAAATCACAATACGCATGGCTTTTCTCACGCTTTAAAAGAGACATTAATAACTAACTCAATGCACGATCAATGCCATAATTAACTGCTATGACGGTTTTAAAGCAACCTTACAAAACAATTGGTACAGTCCTTGCTCTGTCACTATTAATAGCAAATGTATATTCATGGGGTCAGGGTAATGAAGCGAATTTTATCAATGGTAGTAATCGCCAGCAGTTGGCTGAGTATTAGCCTATTTTCCTCCCATACAGTTGCTCAATGGTATGAATCAACCGGCCATGCAAGCATTAAAAATGATGATATAAGTGCGGCAAAATCGGCGGCAATAAAAGATGCTATCACCCAAGCTTTAGTGTTCTCAGGGGCACGCGTCAGCTCAATGCAAACCTTAGTAGATGGGGTGTTAACTCAAGATCAGCTAAAAATAAACAGCCATGGCGAAATTCAAAAGATAGAGATGATCAGCGAAGATCGTAAAGCCGATCAATTTGCAATTACTTTGCGCTTAGATATCTTCCCTGAACAAGAACACTGCCCTGCGAACCAATTTACTAAATTTGTTGCGATCACCCAAACACAATTAAATAATCGCGAACAAGCGAAGATGGGTCAAATATTTGACATTAACAAAGCCACCAGCGAAGCACTCTACAAAACGTTAAATCAATCAGCTATGAATGCTAAACCAACTGCCTATTTTAACTTTCCGATCCGCGTTGGCGAATTTTTTAATCAACAATACGATTACAGTAATGCCCTATTAGAAGAAATATCGAGCCGCAGTAATTCTCAGTATGTATTGTTAAGTCAAATTGTTGATATCTCAAATGGCGATAAACTCAATAACAGTTATGCTTTTTGGCAGGACGAAACCTACCAACGTTCATATAAAATAGATTTTGCCTTATTTGATGGCACCACTTACGAGCGAATGTGGCAAAAAAGTTATCGCAGTCAAGCTATCTGGCCATTTGAAAAAACTGCAATTATTGACGTGTTTAGTGATAAATTTTGGAATTCAGATTACGGCCAAAATATAGCTGACATAAACCAAACCGTTAGTTACGACTTACAAGCCGCAATGGCTTGCCTTGAAACCCAAGGTAAAATACTACATATAGAAAACAATAAGCTAATTATTAATTTAGGCAAAGCCCATGGTATTGAAAAAGGCCAACGTTTAAATATTGCACATCATAACTATTTAACGGATGCTGCGGGAAATAAAATGCCACACCTGATCACCACGCTCAATCAAATACAAGTTGAGCAGGTATATCAACAAAGTGCGGTTGCCGTCAGTATTGACCAACAACCACTGCCTAATATTCAAATAAATGATGTAGTAGAACTGACTAATTTAGAGCCTTAGTCAATTGTTGGTGTAAGCTTGGGTGCTCAATAAGCCAATTAGCAAGTAATTCAATGCCCGCTAAATGCGGGTAATGTTTACGACAGGCCAACACCACACTTCGCTGTTGAGTTGGGAAGATTGGCAAGTAGCTAATACCTGCACGCTCTGTGCACGCAAGCTTAGGCACAAAGGTTACCCCATCATCCATAGCCACCAATGCTAATAAGGTTTCTAAGCTATTACCTCGGTACTCATTGGACACATCAACCCCAGCGGCAAAACAAAATTGCTGGGCTTGATCTTTAAAACAATGACCATCGCTGAGCATCAATAAACTGCACTCTTGTAGCTCATCTAACGCTATTTTACTGCGTTTTGCTAAACTATTTTGCGCTGACATAGCGACCAAAAAGTCTTCTTTATACAATTTAACTGTATGATAAAGTTTAAGTTCAGGCACATCTGCTAATATAGCTATATCTAACTCACCGTTATCCAGTGCGCTTAATATAGTCGCGGTTTGCATCTCAACAAAAGCAAATTGGCTATCAGCAAACGCTTCTTTCATCGAGGTGAGTAAGGTGGGTAATAAATACGGTGCAATCGTTGGAATAATACCTATTCTTACTTTACCTTGTAGTGGCGACGATGACGTTGCTGCTAGCTCTTTTAATATTTGGGTTTGCTCTAAGATCACTTTGATCTGTGTCAACAAACGTTCACCTTGAGCCGTTAAAGTAACCTGCTTAGTAGAGCGGTCAAATAAAGTAACACCAAGCTCTTGTTCAAGTTTTTTAACCTGTCCACTGAGAGTGGGTTGACTGACAAAACATGCATCGGCGGCTTTACGAAAATGCTTAAAGTGCGCAATCGCTTTTACGTATTCAAGATCTTTTAAATTCACTGCAAACTCACAATTAATCGGTAATACCTATCATACTAATATAAACAAACGATTGGAGCTATTATAACTTTCACGACATAATGGCTATCAACAAATCAAGAGGAACTAAAAAACATGTTAAAGAATATTGAAGGTCAAACAATTCCACAGGTTACATTTGCAACACGTCAAAATGACGAATGGAAATCAGTAACTACCGATGACATTTTTAAAGGTAAAACAGTGGTTGTGTTTTCACTACCCGGTGCATTTACACCAACCTGTTCATCAACTCACTTACCACGCTACAACGAATTAGCTGGTGTACTTAAACAAAACGGCGTTGACGACATTGTGTGTTTATCAGTAAACGATACCTTTGTAATGAATGCATGGGCTGAGCATCAAGAAGCACAAAACATTACCTTATTACCAGACGGTAACGGCGAATTCACTGACGGCATGGGCATGTTAGTTGATAAAAACGATTTAGGTTTTGGCAAACGCAGCTGGAGATACTCTATGCTGGTTAAAGATGGCGTAATTGAAAAAATGTTCATCGAACCAGATTTACCTGGCGACCCGTTTGAAGTATCAGATGCAGACACTATGCTTGATTACATCAACCCGAAACAAGTTAAACCAGAGCCGGTGAGCATTTTCACTAAACCTGGCTGCCCTTTCTGTAAAAAAGCGAAAGCATTATTAACAGAGAAAGGCCTAGTATACGAAGAAATCACTATGGGTGCTGGCGCATCACTGACTAGCCTAAAAGCTATTTCAGGCCGTGAGACCGTGCCACAAGTATTTATCGGCGGTAAGCACATTGGTGGCTCTGACGATTTAGAAAAATACTTTGCTTAATTAAGTAAATACCTTAAGTAAATAATAAGGGGCAGTAATGCCCCTATCCATACCCAAACTATTTCAAGATGCGAACATCAGGTGGAATTAAAAGCGATTTAGGCAAGGCATTGATTACAAGTAATAGTGGTTCTATTGTTAAAATCAATAACGCAGTATAAATCGCCTTTAAACCAACCCAACGGGCGTGTCACAGGAACTTACTCTCATAGTTGTTACTTACTCATTCTTGCAAGTTAACGCTTTAATACAAGCCCCTGTGACACGCTGAATTCTGTATCTTGAGGTAGTTTGGGTATGCATATACCTATTTTATTAACTAATTTAAAACCAGTTTTTTAATAAAATTGGTATTGAGGACATCACCATGAAAGAACTAAACACAGACGTTGTTGTAATAGGTGCTGGCACCGCAGGTTTAAGCGCTTACCGCAATGCAAAACAACACACGCCCAACGTATTAATGATTGAAGCAGGCCCATACGGTACAACCTGTGCGCGTGTTGGCTGTATGCCAAGTAAATTACTTATTGCCGCCGCAGAAGCCGCCCATGCAATTGAAGCCGCGCCAGCCTTTGGTGTGCACAGCTCAAAACCAACCATAAACGGTGTTGAAGTAATGGCACGTGTGCGCAATGAGCGTGACCGCTTCGTAGGCTTTGTAGTAGAAGCCGTAGATGAGCTACCCACTGATGATAAAATAGTAGGCTACGCAAAATTTTTAGATGCCAATCGCGTACAGATTGACGACCATACAATTATTACCGCTAAGCGCTTTGTAATTGCTACCGGCTCTCGCCCTTCATACCCTGGGGTATTTAATAACTTTGGCGACAGATTAATCATAAATGATGACGTTTTCGATTGGCATGACTTACCTGAGTCAGTTGCTGTATTTGGCCCTGGTGTTATTGGCCTCGAAATTGGCCAAGCATTGCATCGCCTAGGTGTTAAGGTAAAACTATTTGGTGTGGGTGGCGCGATTGGCCCAATTACCGACCCAGTTATAAAAGACTACGCAAATACCGTATTTGCTGAAGAGTTTTTTGTCGATACCGATTCAAACGTATCCGATATGAAACAAGTAGGCGATAAAGCGCAGCTTACCTATGTAGACAAAAACGGCAACAAACAAACCGAGCAATTTGATTACGTACTTGCCGCGACGGGCCGCGTACCAAACACCGACAAACTCGGTCTTGAAAACACCGGCATTAAGCTTGATGAACGTGGCGTACCAATCGCTGATAAACACACAATGCAATGTGGCGACTCCAATATATTTATCGCCGGAGACGCCAGTAACATGATCCCACTGCTGCACGAAGCGAGCGACCAAGGAACAATAGCAGGGCAAAATGCAGGCCGTTTTCCTGATGTACGTATTGGCCTGCGCCGAGCGCCAATTGCAGCCGTTTTCAGCGATCCACAAATTGCCATGGTCGGTGAAACGTACAAACAAATAACGGCTCGTTATGGTGAGTGTGGTTGTTTTGAAGTTGGTGAAGTCAGCTTTGAAAACCAAGGCCGCAGCCGCGTGATGCTGAAAAATAAAGGTCATATGCGTTTATACGCAGAGCAAGGCACAGGCTTATTTTTAGGTGCTGAGTTTATTGGCCCGCAAGCTGAGCATATCGCCCACCTACTGGCATGGGCTGTACAAAACAAAATGACTGTACCACAAATGCTCGACATGCCATTTTATCACCCAGTGATAGAAGAAGGCCTACGTACCGCACTGCGTGATTTAAACGCCAAGCTTAAATTTGGCCCAGACATCATTAATCAATGTATGGAATGTGGCCCGGGAAATTAGAAGCTAGTTTGCTAGTTTGCTAGTTTGCTAGGATAACAATATAACCAAGAATCAAGGAGGTCTAGGCTTCCTTGATTATTATTGGTTAACTCTATCACCATGACTTGGCAGCGTTGAGGTTACAATAAAACCAAATCGTCGTCGGCAATAAAAAAGTCGTGCTTAATTGGCATAGGAAAACCACACTTTTATGCGCATAAAAGTGTGACATTACGCATTTATTCGCGCGTAAAAGTGTAAATCAGAGTAATAAAAGATAGAAAGCAGAACTAAAATCAAACGAGTTAGATCAGGTTAATTCCTGATAACACGTCAATCTAAAATTACGATGTCTGAACCTCTTTCATTTAAGCCAACCACTCTGCGCATATTTTTGAGCCAAGGAGTAACTAATTCCGTTCTCAGTCAGCCATTGCTGTAGGACAAGAGCTCCAGAATATGTATGGGTAACCAACCAGTTTATCTTAGATGGCATTTTAACACCTGAAGTATGAATATTACGAATTTAGCAAACCTGTGGTTTACATTAATTAGGATGTAATACTTTAAGTGTTAAAAAAACAATTTCGTCAGCTTAGATAAGGAGAAAAGTTATTCTTCTTAGAGGCAATGCTAAATGTTCACAAAGTTACTACTATGGTGAGCTAATCAAAAAAGTAAAAGGTATTTGGTTTGCGGATAAAATCTTTGTTACTCGCTTCTACCAATGGCGTTTAGAAAAAGCATAACAATATTATTTTAAGTAGCTAAAGCCCTATTATGAGCTTTAGCTACCAAGTAATACTCAAAGCATTGTTTTGATGCTTTTCAGAAGACCTAAAGCTATAAAACAAGCTTTAGGTGGTTCAAATCCCATACTCAACTTCGAAAATCACCTTTAGCTATCTGCTTGCCAGAATGGCAAGAAAGCTCTTACTTGGAGTTCTGTAAATAACTGTACTGAATAAAATAATAACCATTCTCGCTTTCATAGTCAGCTTCATGCGAGAAGCGAACGGTAGATAAACTCGCTTTTGGACATAAACGTTTTAAAACGCTATCTGAATTAGGTGAGTTTTGAATAAAAACTTCTATTAGCTAACGCATTGTTAAGGTGTGCGGCACGCAATACCTAAGCCTCCGCAGACCACCTTAACCACTAAATTTAACGCATAGTAAAAATGCCACAGAAGCGATTGTTCGATTTAATTGAGTTCTATTAGGCAAACCTGAAAGGTCAAGTTAAGACTAATTCAGATTAGAGTTTGTGTGAGGCTCCAACTCGAGCTCGAACTCTTCTTGATAATTATCGAGTGCCTTAACAACACATTGAACATCCACTTTAAAGAATTCTTTGCGGTGATTTACTAGGTTGACTCTTTGTTTGCTAAATTCGTCATGTAGAAATTTCTCTAAACTCGGCGCATCTTCAGAATATATATATGCATGAACATCAAACAGTTCTGGTACAGAAGCATCTCCTAGTTCTTTAACTCTCTCATCTGGATCTGCTCTGCGAGTCATGCCAATTTTTACCACCCCATCCCCAAATGACACCCTATTAGAGATTATATAAACATAACCTGCTCGCGTCTGTTGAGCGAGCGATTGAGCGCGAACCTCTCTTTTCTTCAACACTTCTAGTTCCAATTTGTGTAGCTCGTAGAGCTCCTTTTGCTCATCTGAGCTGGATTCTAGTTTGCTCAACTCCTGCGCAACCAACTTCTCCATAAGCTCATACTCTTGCCTAGCTTTATTCGCAGCATCATTTATGCGCTTTTCTTCTCGCTCTGCTTCTCTTGCGATACGTGTTTCTTCACGTTGTTCTTCTTTGATGTCAGCTTTAATCTGGTTCATTTCATATGTTAGTCGGAGTTCTTTATTCTTTAACCTGAAATAACTTTCAGACAATTGAGTCTTAACTATACGGCCTGATCTGTTTATATCGTCGAGTGCTTCTCGGGCGCGTTGAGATAGTCTATTGATGTTGTTCCAATCAACCATTGAAGATGCCGCCTTAAACTCATTATCTAAACAGCGGATCCGAAGTTTTATTTCACGATTGAATAGTTTTGTAGCGCCTGCTTTACGACCATTAACTCTTACATCTTTACCTATACTGCAGATACAAGCTGTTTTGTTTTTTATCATTTCCTTTAAAGCTTCTTTAACTTTAGCGAGTTCTGCTTCAATTTTTTTTACTTCTTTCGTTTCCGACATAAATGCGTAAGAAGTATCGTCAGATGTACCCACGCCAAGATTGTACAATGAAAGCTTTTTTTCGTTGTCACGTAGCCTGCTTAATGTCTTCTTGTACTTTAACTGTATGTCTGAATATTTCTCTTTAATTTGTTTTAGCTTGTCTTCAGCTTTCGATACAGGGAAGTAAGCATCTCTAACTTCCTTTCCATCTGCTTCGGCGATTTCAAGCGCTGTGCATGACTTTCTCCACAAGAAGAATGCACCTGATGTACAAATGAATAATATAATTGATATGAGCATGGTGTTATGTCCTTATATTGATGCTGGAAATGACTCAGCTAGCATTTCGTGCGATTGCTTGTTCATTGCTTCACGAATCAAAACACTTTCTCTATATTCCTTGGCTTCTACATTAAAGTACCAGTCGCTTGTCACATTCAGCTCGTCCAATGCCGCTTTGACTTCTTGAGGGGTTACCTTGAAAAATTCCTTTCGATTGTTCTCCATATTTACTCGCTGCCCATCAAACTTTCTATGGAGTTTCTTCTCTATTTCTGGAGCATTTTGCACAAACGCCATTGTGTGCACGTCGAATTTAAACGGTACGCTTGCGTCACCGAGTTCATTAACGCGATCCATCGGTTCGAGTCTTCGAGTCATTCCGATTTTAACAACACCCTCTCCGAAACTACCTAGGTTTGAAATGACATATATATAGCCGGCCTTTGTAATTTGTGCTTGCGAGGTTGCGCGTTGAAATTTATTTTCTAACTTGGCAATTTCAGCTTTCATCTTTTGGATTTTTTCTTCCATCACTTTAGCCCTTCCACCGTGCAGTTTTAAAGCTAAAGCTTGGGCTTTTTTCAGATCTGAGCTCCGGTATGATATTTCGTCTTCAAGGTCATCAGTTTCATCTCCGGGATTCCTATTTTGCTCCCGGAGAATAGCTTGTTGTCTTTTCCTCTCTGCTTTCTGCCTTTCTCTGTATAAGAGTTCTCGATGCCACGCATTTAATTCATCAATTTTTAGATTAAAATAGTCTGCTGAAATGGTTACATTGGCCGTCTCACCCAGTTTAGCAAGTTGTTCGTTTACACGATGTAGTTTTTTGACTGCCGTATCGTAAGTTGGATGGCGCATTGTTTTTCGTATAGCATCAAATTCGGCATTGAATGCTTTGAGCGAAAGATATCGGTAATCTTCGACCATTTTTGCGCCAGTTTTTTCGCAACCAAACCACTCCCATTTCGAATATGCGTCTGTTGCCAGACCTCTGCTTATGACGCGGTACTGATCCGCATAACATTTATCGATTTGAGCTTTAAGCTCTTCTCTGTCCCCAAAGTGATAAACAGGTGGAAGCAATCCAACTTCGATGTATTCTCTCTCTAGCTCAAGCTTCGCAGTAGTTTCCTCGAGAATTTTAAAGTGTTCTTGGCCAGAAGTTATTTTCTTTTCAACTTCATCAAACTCGTCTTCAAGCTTGGCAACCTGACTTTCAACAGATTCCTTTTCAAGGTTTTCCTTTTGACGTTGAGTTTCAGCAATTTGCTCAATTCTTTTCGTGTGGTTAGATTTGGCTTTGATGGCGAGAACAATTATGGCTCCGCAAAATAGCGCCCATAGGTAAACATGTATATTTATTCCTTCAATCATAAATCCCTGCTTTTTTAATTGACTTAGAGTTACCTTATCTTTCGTATTGAATATGTTCAACCTATGACTGTTCTGTATTCACCACTTTTACCGAGCTTATATAAAGCACCCATAAGAAATACCTAAGAAAGATTGGGGCAAAGACGAGTAACGCTTGAAGGTCCGCTCATGGCACAAAGCAGCCTGAATGTAACTTGGCTATTTTTATAAAAAGACAGCTCTAAATTCTTTATGTTTCAATTTACGATGCTATAAATGTGCTATAAAAAAGAAACAAGGCAAACGCGTAACTAATTGATTTAATTGGTAGCCCCTACAGGAATCGAACCTGTAACTGCCCCTTAGGAGGGGGCCGTTATATCCATTTAACTAAGAGGCCACTCTGATAGCTGATAGCTGATAGCTGATAGCTGATAGC
>NZ_JACJEQ010000081.1:0-755 GCF_014164125.1 Pseudoalteromonas sp. SG44-8
CCACGGAGTGATTCATGACTGGGGTGAAGTCGTAACAAGGTAGCCCTAGGGGAACCTGGGGCTGGATCACCTCCTTATACGATTTAGAACTTATTTGTTCGTAGTGTCCACACAGATGATTGTTATTGTAAAGAGAACAAACACTTATTGTTTGGGTCTGTAGCTCAGTTGGTTAGAGCGCACCCCTGATAAGGGTGAGGTCGGTAGTTCAAATCTACTCAGACCCACCACTTCTTCAACGAAGTCGGTAATCAAACAATAAGTACCAGCATATGTGGGGCTATAGCTCAGCTGGGAGAGCGCCTGCCTTGCACGCAGGAGGTCAGCAGTTCGATCCTGCTTAGCTCCACCACTTACTTCTTAAAAATAAATATTCTTTTATCGGGCAGCATAATCGCCTGAGAATAGAGTGTGTTTAATTTTGAGAGGTTTTTGTATCTCTTGCTCTTTAAAAATTTGGAAAAGCTGATAATAAAATTCGTATAAATACAGTGTATTTGTACAGAGTTTTCAAAAGTAAAAAAGAATGATAGCAGTATCATTCAGTGCCATTTAATGAACGTTTACGTTTGTTGATTGGTATCTACTTTAGTATTCAATATTAACTTCTGGCGAAGTTAAACTGTCACAAAACAAAGACCCGTTTGGGTTGTATGGTTAAGTGACTAAGCGTACACGGTGGATGCCTTGGCAGTTGGAGGCGATGAAGGACGTATTAACTTGCGATAAGCCTAGTCAAGCTAGTAAAAAGCACT
>NZ_JACJEQ010000082.1:0-696 GCF_014164125.1 Pseudoalteromonas sp. SG44-8
TAAAATCACTGAGGTGCTGGCTGCACTGGAGGTGTTACCCGCCGCATCACTTTGTGTGGCGCTGACGGTGAGTGTGCCGTTATTAAAGCTGCTGACATCAAACTCACTACCACTGATAGTCCATGTACCTGCGCCATCAGCCGTCACGGTGCGTGATAAGTTATTCGCGCCATCGCTGATAGTTACACTGACACTGGCATTGGCTTCCGCCCCGGAGCCGGTGATCAATACACTGCCATCTTCTACAGCATTGATCCGGCCATCAACCTCAATCGGGGTCGTTATGGTCAAGGCATTCGGTGCTGCGTTATCTAAAATCACTGAGGTGCTGGCTGCACTTGAAGTATTGCCCGCTGTATCCGATTGTGTGGCGCTGACGGTGAGCGTGCCATCATTAAAGCTGCTGACATCAAACTCACTACCACTGATAGTCCATGCCCCAGAGCCATCAGCCGTCACAGTCCGTGATAAGTTATTCGCGCCATCGCTGATAGTTACACTGACGCTGGCATTGGCTTCTGCCCCAGAGCCCGTGATCAATACACTGCCATCTTCTACAGCATTGATCCGGCCATCAACCTCAATCGGGGTGCTTATGGTCAAGGCATTCGGTGCTGCGTTATCTAAAATCACTGAGGTGCTGGCTGCACTGGAGGTGTTACCCGCCGCATCACTTTGTGTGGCGCTGACGGTGAG
>NZ_JACJEQ010000083.1:0-557 GCF_014164125.1 Pseudoalteromonas sp. SG44-8
CATGGGCATTGACTTATGAGGTGAAAGTCCTCTGTAGGAAGATCACCGTTTAAATAACATACTGTTATTAAACGATAACTACTAGCGAATGGCAAGGGCTAAATCGCGAGAGATAGTCTGGAGGAAGCCGTTAGCAAATCTGTGAGCTGATGAACAAAAACATCATATGAGGCGTAGGCTGGAGACGAGCTAGCACAAGATAGCGAAGTCATGTGATCTAACGGCCACCGTAAATGATGCAGTTGTGCAGAGAAAGTCGATGCACCTTATTCGGGGAGATCTGATAAACACGCATCCGCGCTAACGCTTGGAGATTACCAGTTAGGGACTGGTTGTTCAACCCTTGGCGCTTTGGTTGCTGCGACCTATATAGCGAGCGAAATAGCAGTAAACAAGCATTAGTTTAGACGCGCTTTATCGAGTAATCGCTAGAGTGATTTATCAGAAGTCAGCAGACGGCATAGTAGCCAAACGCCCATCGTAATAGAGGGGACATGGTGAAGGCCTGAACATCTTAACCAGAGGAGATACTACAAATGAACTTGAATTCACATAGA
>NZ_JACJEQ010000084.1:0-544 GCF_014164125.1 Pseudoalteromonas sp. SG44-8
AAAACTATCCTTTTACTGAATGAGCCCATTTATTGGATTGCTGTAAACAAACTCATTATTTAAAACCTTTTATAATGAAGGCAAAATGAATGCACTTACCCTTCTGTTATCTCTGCCATTATTACCGTGTTTGGTGTTTGCTTGTTAAGCTCGCTGAATGGCACGTTATCAAATATATAGTAACTAGGCTGGCCGTCGTTTGGGTCTTGTAATAAATCAAAATTGCCGCTTTGGGGTATGTCGGTAAATTCTATACGGACCCAATCTCCCTTAGGCATTACACGTGAAATTGGCTTTATTTGCTGCCAGTTATGTTGATTATTTACCAACACAAGCTGCTCTTTAGCGTAATTTTTTGCATTTGTGTCAACTTGATAAAAAAATACAAAAGCGGGCTTAACAATCGTTAACAGATTTATATTGTTAACTACCATTGCCATACTGTACGGGGTACTCATACTAACTCCCAAATACTTGTTGTAATTTTGCTTTGGTTTTAGGGCCTGGTATGCCGTCTATGTCGAGATCGTGCTCGTACTGAAAT
>NZ_JACJEQ010000085.1:0-499 GCF_014164125.1 Pseudoalteromonas sp. SG44-8
TTACCGCTCGACTTGCATGTGTTAGGCCTGCCGCCAGCGTTCAATCTGAGCCATGATCAAACTCTTCAATTAAAAGTTTTTTGTCTTTCGACAGCTCAATGAATTCTGAATTTATTTAATATCTTCGATATTGAATTGACTGTGCCGAAGCAACTTATAAATAAGTTACTTCTGTTGGTCACTCAGTTTTAATTGAGACTCTAAATTTTTTGCCTTGCTTAGCGAACTAAGCTTGGCTGTTAGAACTCAATCTGTACGAGTGCCCACACAGATGATTGCTTTATATTGTTAAAGAACGTTGCGACATTGTCGCTAGGGATGCGTATAATACATCCTTTATTTTTCGAGTCAACACTTAGTTTTAAACTTTCTTGCGAATATTTAAAACCGAAGTTTTATTTAACTCTCTGAGTTGTTCGTGCCTCGCTATGCGTTGGCGTTTCCCGTCTCAGTGGGGTCGCATTATAGGGAGATCCAAAAACAGATCAACACTTTTTTT
>NZ_JACJEQ010000086.1:0-437 GCF_014164125.1 Pseudoalteromonas sp. SG44-8
AACGCAGCACCGAATGCCTTGACGATTGCCACCCCGATTGAGGTTGATGGCCGGATCAATGCTGTAGAAGATGGCAGTGTATTGATCACTGGCTCTGGCGCAGAAGCCAATGCCAGTGTCAGTGTAACTATCAGCGATGGCGCGAATAACTTATCACGCACCGTGACGGCCGATGGCTCTGGGGCATGGACTATCAGTGGTAGTGAGTTTGATGTCAGCAGCTTTAATAACGGCACACTCACCGTCAGCGCCACACAAAGTGATGCGGCGGGTAACACCTCCAGTGCAGCCAGCACCTCAGTGATTTTAGATAACGCAGCACCGAATGCCTTGACGATTGCCACCCCGATTGAGGTTGATGGCCGGATCAATGCTGTAGAAGATGGCAGTGTATTGATCACTGGCTCTGGCGCAGAAGCCAATGCCAGTGTCAGTGT
>NZ_JACJEQ010000087.1:0-423 GCF_014164125.1 Pseudoalteromonas sp. SG44-8
TAACGCTTACAATAACGGGAAAAACCGAGCGCTTTGCAACGAAGTTGCAGCGAGGCTTTTTCCCAATGAGCGAAGCGAATGATGTTTATTGTTTTGTTAGTGTTCATTGTCAGATTCAACCGTTTCAAACTCAATGCCACCGACACGCTTTGCAATAAAATTGTACCCGAAACACATGAGTCTATTCATTATGTAAAACATAAAACCGTATAGTAATGGTGCTAATGCAAAAATTAAAAACGGAAAATTAGGAATGCTTTCTCCAGTGCTTGTTTTCATTTCTGGAGCGACGAAAAAACCAATGACTCCCATTATGGAAAAAGGAATTGTGAATAGTGCGAACGCTAAAGCAATAACTTTACTAGTTTGGTGCGATGAGAAAGATTTTATCTGGACTTTCATTTTTCCTCCATGAACACTAAC
>NZ_JACJEQ010000088.1:0-420 GCF_014164125.1 Pseudoalteromonas sp. SG44-8
TTATGCATTTTTATGGATTCATACTTTCCATTATTTTTTTATTTAGCTCTTGGAATGATTTTACAAGTGCATCACATGCTTCCTTCGATGCCCCACACCGTACTGACATAGCTATATGAATAGCCCCCTCACGCTCTATTACCCTCCTTTCGACATATGCTGGATGCGCATCATGATTTTTTGGGGTAAAGCTAAACATAACACCTTGATTTGACGAAGCAATAACCCAGCCATCCTGCTCCTGAACACTAAAGGATTTGTCGTTTTTTAGATCTTCAAGTGTTTGCTCAACACTTTTTCCTTCTGCATTAAACCCGTCATACCCCAGATCATCGCTATAGGAATATGATGTGAATAGAGTCAATAAAATCGTGGCAATGATGTATTTCATAAGTGTTTTTCATTCTTGTGCATAACGCC
>NZ_JACJEQ010000089.1:0-409 GCF_014164125.1 Pseudoalteromonas sp. SG44-8
AGCTAGAGTTATTCTTTAACAACATTCTTTGGTAGAAGAAGTTGGCTGGGATACCAGGATTTGAACCTGGGAATGCCAGGATCAAAACCTGGTGCCTTACCGCTTGGCGATATCCCAACAAAGAAACAGTTGATAGTTTTAATTCTTATCAAGAACATGGTGCGGAAGGAGAGACTTGAACTCTCACATCCTAAGATACTGGAACCTAAATCCAGCGCGTCTACCAATTCCGCCACTCCCGCATAGTCCGTATAATTATATACGTTTTTGCTGTTTATACTCGTAGCTAGAGTTATTCTTTAACAACATTCTTTGGTAGAAGAAGTTGGCTGGGATACCAGGATTTGAACCTGGGAATGCCAGGATCAAAACCTGGTGCCTTACCGCTTGGCGATATCCCAACAAAGAA